>JAFLCR010000239.1 GCA_017302755.1 Alphaproteobacteria bacterium | reverse complement strand
GCGAAGGTTGGGTGCCTTTCCCCCCGAGCCATGTACTGCGCTGCCTCCCTCCAAAGAGAAGCAATGGCGATCATCGCTTCTCTTGGGTCTTTGGCCTCACTCGCTGATACGTAGTCGTTTGGCAAGTCTCCGGAAATTCCCCACCAGCCAACACGCCCTGGATTCGCTTTGCTTTCGATTGCCCAAATAGAAACGTATGGAGCCACGAACCACGCAGGCTCTGCACCGATTCGACCGTGATCGACGCCCTCACCATTTAAGTAATGTGCAATCTCTTCGCGGCGCTCAGCAAACCACTGCGCCTCTACTTCTGGATCGTCGTAATCGAGCATCGAATGAACGCTAACGTTGAGTTGAAGGGCCGGCGCGCCTATTCACGCAGGTCGCCTCGAACGCCTTGTTGAGCAAATGACTGCCTCTCAACAAATGGTCTCATGAGTTTCCAATTCGCCAGGATATGTCGCAGCGCTTGCACAGCTTAAGCACAGGGCTGCCTTCATCACTGCGCCATTCTTCAATGTTTTCGGCTTTGCTCCCGCATACAGGGCACTTGAAGTGACGATACCTGAACACGATGAACGAACCCTGAAACAGAGCAAAGGCCAGCGTGTAAAGAATCAACCAGACGGCGGTTTGGAAGGTATCGCTACCATCTCTGACAAAGAAAATCCCCCCGGCAACAAAGACGAGTCCGATTGAAATGGAAGCCAGTCTGTTTGATCGCCTGAATCTGCTTGCATCGAGAATCTGAGCCATGGTTGCTGCCTAACGTGGAGGTGAGGGGCACCGGGCAGGCCTCGCCGGCGCGGCGTCCCAGCGGCGAAGCCGCGCCGCGACCGTAGGTTAGCCATCATTGACGGTGCTATCGTCGAATGAATTGACAGACCACTCCCAGGGCTGAGATGTGCTCTCGCGGTCCGCGCACCAGCCTAACGGAAGACCGACGAGTTCAAACAGCGTTGCGTCACGCTTGACCATGCAACCAAGACAAACAACTCGCGCGTCCTCTTGCACGTGTTGATCGCCGCACAATATTTGCTAACTTCCGTCGTCATCGTCATGTGTTACGCGGAGGACCTCCTTTCCTTCCAGGACATGGCGGCAGCAAATAGCCGCGACGTCTTCTGGGTCGTCAAAGAGCCATTCTCCGTTGCAGAAGCCGTGGTCGTGAGTGCTCATGATGGCTAACGAATAGCGTTTATCCGCCGAAGCGAACGAGGTTGAAGAGAGCGCGGCATCATGTCGGCGGATAAACCTTGTTGGACTGAACCGCCGGACAGGCGGAAGCTATGGGGATTGTAAGGCGAGGGTTTTCGAAGTCAATCGTTTGGCATAGTGGCTGCGGAAGCCCGGCGGGTTGTCTGGGTGAGTTGGCGCCGCAATGCGGGCCAGTCGCCGTAGAAAAACACTGCCGCCACTGCGCCGGAGCAGGCCAGGCCCGACACCGGAACGAGCGCTCCCGCGAACCCGTCCTCCCTGGCTCGAAGCGGCTCCATCTCTGCGCCCACGCCTGCTCACGGCGGCCCCCGCACCGGCGGAATCGACGCCACCACCCGGAAGACACCCGCACCGCAGCACGGGCAGCGGCAGCGCTCGAATTGCCCCACGCGCTGGATGAACGCCGCCACCGATTCGATCACTGCCGGCAATGGCGGCGGCACGTCGAGCGCCTGCCGGGCGGCGGCCAGCCCGGCCCTCTTCCTCGCCGGCGAGAGCAGGCCATAGTGCCGGATACGCTTGAAGCCGCGGGGCAGCACATGCAGCAGGAAGCGCCGGATGAACTCGACGCCCGGCAGACACACCGACCGCTTCCTGCCGCTCACTGCTTCGGCACGCACCCGGAAGCACACCTCGCGGCCGTCGATACCAACGATGCGCTCATTCGAGATCGCTACCCGGTGCGTATAGCGGCCCAGATAGTCGAGCACCGCCGCCGGGCCGCCCAAGGGCTGCTTGGCATAAACCACCCAATCATGCGCATGGAGGGAGCGCTTCAGCGTTTGCCAGTCGGTCTCGGCGGCGACCGGCGCCGGCCCGCCCCCGGTCTGACGCAGCGTCGCCAGCCCGGCAACGAATTTCCCCCGAAAGACCTTCGAGAGCGCCCGCACCGGAAACAGAAAGCCCTTCCTCGGTGCCTTCCATTCGCCGTCTTCCCCTAGTGCGCCACCGGCCACCAGCGCATGCACATGCACATGCACATGCCGCCCCAGATCCTGCTGCCAGGTATGCAGCACCAGCGAGAAGGCCGGCGTACCGCCGAGATGGCGCGGGTTCCCGGCAAACTCGCTGATCGTTGCCGAGACGCTGGCGAACAGGATTTCGTAGATCGCCCGGGGCCGGGAAGCCACCAGCCCGTTGATGGCATGCGGCAGCGTGAACACCAGATGGAAGTATGGCACCGGCAGCAGCTCGCGCCGGCGGGCGGCACTCCCCTGGTTGCATTGCAGCATCGGACGGCAAGGTATGCGCGCTGACACCGCTCGCGCTTTTGCCGCATAATCGTCGCAACTGCCGCGCCGGGCGATCCCCGCAGCGGCAGCGATCGACTCGCACGAAGTCGCACACGACAACTCAGGAGACGTAACCATGGCTTCTCACATCAAGGTCCCGCAAGGGGGCCAGAAAATCGTTCCCGGTCAGGCGATCCCTGACAACCCGATTATCCCGTTCATCGAAGGCGACGGCATCGGCATCGACATCACGCCGGTGATGATCAAGGTGGTGGACGCGGCCGTGGCCAAGGCCTATGGCGGCAAGAAGAAGATCCACTGGATGGAGGTGTATGCCGGCGAGAAGTCCACGCAGATCTACGGCGCCGATGAATGGCTGCCGAAGGAAACCTTTGACGCGCTGAAGGAA
>JAFLCR010000238.1 GCA_017302755.1 Alphaproteobacteria bacterium | reverse complement strand
TTTATGAGCTTGCGCGCCATTACAATAATGCAAAGAATAAAACTAAAACAATAGAGTATCTTGAAAAGGCGGGAGATAAGGCGAAAGATAACCCATTTTCCTAAAAACCGTCTATGATGTCGCTCCCCTCGCCGCTTGCGATGCGCTAGAATTAAGAATTGAGGCGGCACAGCAAAATATCCAAGGTGTATCGGGATGCCCGATTCAAGGCGCTTCTTTGTGAAACCTGCATTTCTTGTGAATTCCAGCATCACGAGCGATACGTTGCGCATCCTCGTTCTTGCTGCATTGTATTTCGGTGCCGCGAAGCTGGGGCTGGCCCTGGCGTTTCAAGCGGCGCAGGTGACAACGATCTGGCCGCCCACCGGCATCGCCCTCGCCGCGGTGCTGTTGTTCGGAAACCGTGTCTGGCCCGCCATCGCGCTGGGGGCGTTCCTGGCCAACATCACGACGAATGAGCCTTTCCCGGTCGCGATCAGTATTGCGGGCGGGAACACGCTGGAGGCGCTCGCCGGCGCGTGGATGATGCGCCGCTTCGGATGCGATCCCAGGCTTTCTCATTTGCATGACGTGCTGGGGCTGGTGTTTTGCGCGGCCGTGGCAAGCACGATGCTCAGCGCCACGATCGGCGCGCTCAGCCTGTGCCTGGGCGGGGTGCAGCCTTGGGAATCCTTTGCGCAGCTCTGGCGCCTGTGGTGGATCGGCGACGCCGTGGGCACGCTCATCGTTGCACCGTTGATTCTCTGCTGGTGGCGGCCGCTTTCCTTCCGCCTGGGCGACATGGCCGAAGCGGGCGTGCTGCTGGCGGGACTGGTGGCGGCGTGCCTGGCGATTTTCATTATACCGGCCATTTACAACGCCACGTTCATTTACGTGATTTTTCCTTTTGTCATCTGGGCGGCGGTGCGCTTCCGGCAACAGGGGGTGTCGGCGGTAACGTTCATCGCCTGCGCCGTAGCAATCTGCGCCACGGTGCAGGGTTCGGGCCCGTTCACCGGGCAGTCGGTCGAGCACAGTCTGGTATTGTTGCAGATGTTCATGGGCGTGCTAGCGGTGACGGGGCTGCTGCTTGGCGCGGCCATGACCGAATCCGGCGGCGTGGCGGCGCGCTTCCAGCAGATGGCGGATACGGCACCGGTGCTCATCTGGATGTCGGGCACGGACAAGAAATGCACTTACTTCAACAAACCGTGGCTCAGCTTCACCGGCCGCACCATGGAGCAGGAAATGGGCGACGGATGGGCGGCAGGCGTGCATCCGGACGATGTGGCGCGCTGTCTCGATACCTATGTTGCCTCCTTCGACGCACGCCGCCCGTTCGAGATGGAATACCGGTTGCGGCGCCATGACGGCGAATACTGCTGGGTGCTGGATCACGGCATTCCACGCTTCACGGCGGCGGGGGAATTCGAGGGGTATATCGGCTCGTGCATCGACATTACCCTGCAGAAACAGACGACGGACGCGCTCGAGCAATCGAGCCGGCGCAAAAGCGAATTTCTTGCCACGCTGGCGCACGAGCTTCGCAACCCGCTCGCTCCCATACTCAGCGCCGCGCAACTTCTGCAGAAGCCGGGCGCGGACGTGGCGCGGCGGACGGAAGCCGGCGCGATCATCTCCCGTCAGGCGCGGCATATGGCGCGGCTGGTGGACGACCTGCTCGACATCTCGCGCATTTCTTATGGAAAAATCGAGCTGCGTAAAGAGCGCGCCAGACTGACGGATGCCATCCACGATGCGGTGGAAGTGGTAAAACCGATGGTGGAAGCGCGGCGTCACACGCTTTGCGTTACCTTGCCGGAGGAGACGCCGTGGCTGAACGCCGACCCGGTCCGCCTCGCGCAGATCTTCGCCAACTTGCTCAGCAACGCCGCTAAATACACGCCAGACGGCGGGCATATCGAGCTGTCGGCGGAAACCGGCGCGGACATGATCACTGTTGCGGTGCGCGATTCGGGCGTCGGTATTCCGGAAGCGATGCGGGAGAAGATCTTCGACCTGTTCGTGCAGGTGGATGAGTCCATCGAACGCGCCCATGGCGGGCTTGGCATCGGGCTGACGCTGGTGAAGAAGCTGGTGGAAATGCACGGCGGAACTATCGAGGCGCGCAGGAGGGACGACCAGCCGGGCAGCGAATTCATCGTGCGCCTGCCGCGCGCCGCTGCGCCGGAAGTCCGCCCCATGCCGGCCGTAAAGAATGGGCACGCTCAGCGAAGCTTGAGAGTGTTGGTGGTTGAGGACAGCGCGCCGCTGGCGCAAACGCTCGGTTGGATGCTCGAAACTATTGGCCATGAAACGCGCATGGCGCATGACGGCGAAAAGGCGCTCTCCGCCGCGCGGGAATTCCGGCCGGAAGTGGTGCTGCTCGACATCGGCCTGCCCGGGATGAACGGATATGACCTATGCGCTAAACTGCGAGAGGAGCCGGCGCTGCGCGGCGCCGTCTTCATCGCCCAGACCGGATGGGGGCAGAAAGAACACCGCGACCGCGCCCAGGCGGCCGGATTCGACCATCATCTCGTGAAGCCGGTGGACATGAGCGCGCTGGAGAGCCTGCTCCAGAGCCTCTGATGATGCGGTTGCTCGCGGCGGGGATGACTTTTTTATGGCGTGTGTGCTAGCAATGGGCATTCCCTGCATCATGAATGTCCGTTAGCCATGCCCAAGCACATCACCGTTTCCACCGAAGACCGCGTTGCCGTCGTTTCCCTGAACCGGCCGGAAGTTCATAACGCCTTCAACGCGGCGATGATCGCCGAAGTGACGGAGGCGTTCGGAACCCTGGCGGGCGACGCGGCGCTGCTGGCCGTGGTGCTTGAAGGCGCGGGGCCGAGCTTCTGCGCGGGCGGCGATCTCAAC
>JAFLCR010000237.1 GCA_017302755.1 Alphaproteobacteria bacterium | reverse complement strand
GGAACTTCGCCTTCGCGAAACCGCCGACATTCTCGCCACCGTCTCGCGCCATAAAAAACGCCCCGCTCTCGTCATCGGCTTCGCCGCCGAAACCGAGAACCTCGGCGCAAATGCGCGCGCGAAACTGAAAAACAAAGGGTGCGACTGGCTGCTCGCCAACGATGTCGGCGATGGCCGCGTTTTTGGTGAAGACGACACCGCCTTGATTCTTTACACCGCTGCGGGTGAGGAATCCTGGCCGCGCCTCAGCAAGCACGCATCTGCCGTAAAGCTTACCGAAAAAATCGCGGGCCATTTCAACCCCGTTCCTTTCCCCAAACCCAAACACCAAAGGAAAAACGCATGACCGTTTCCGTCGCCATCCTCCGCCTGCCGCACGCTTCCGATCTGCCGCTGCCCGCTTATGCGACCGCGCAAAGCGCCGGCATGGATCTGCACGCCGCCGTCGATGCGCCGCTGACGCTCGCCCCCGGCAAGCAGGCGATGGTGCCCACCGGCCTTTCCATCGCGCTTCCCGACGGCTACGAAGCGCAGGTGCGCCCCCGCTCCGGCCTCGCGGCGAAAAACGGCGTCACCGTGCTCAACACCCCCGGCACCATCGACGCGGATTACCGCGGCGAGATCAAAGTCATCCTCATCAACCTGTCCAGCGAACCGTACGTGATCGAGCGCGGCAGCCGCATCGCGCAGATGGTCGTGGCGCCTTTCACGCGCGTGAGCTGGAAGGAAACCGATTCCCTCGAAACCACCGCGCGCGGCGAAGGCGGCTTCGGCTCCACGGGCGTGAAAAACCTTGCCCTGCAGGAGAGCTGATCATGATCCGCCCCTCAAAGCGGCTTCTTTCGACGCTGGAGGCGATCACCTACATCGCCTATAATTCCGGCTCGCGCCCGATCAGCAGCAAGGAAATCGCCAAGTCCCAGGAGCTGAACGCGCGCTACCTTGAAACCATCATGCAGAAACTCGTGCGCGCAGGCATACTTCGCGGTGTGCGCGGGCCACGTGGCGGCTATGTGCTGGCGAAGGAACGGCGCAAAATCTCGCTCGGCGAAGTCTGCAACGTGCTGCGCGACGGCGAGGATGACGGCGAACGCCCGCTCTTCAGCGACTCGCCGCTTTCCGCCACCGTCATCCGCCCGCTATGGGACGACGTGAACGGCCACGTCTTCCAGCGCCTCGACGAGATCAGCCTCGAAGACCTCTGCCAGAACGCTTCCAAAAGCGGCGTCGCCCGCGAAGAAGCCGGACGCATGGATTTCACGATTTAATTTCTGGAGCATCGCATGACCACCTCCGCCAAACCCCGCGCCTCCGAAACGGCGAGCGCCCTTCCCGCCGCGCAGAATCCCGGACGCGGCCGCATCTACGACTCGATTCTGGATACCATCGGCAACACGCCGCTCGTGCGCGTCCCGCGCCTGTCGAAAGAATATGGCTGCGTCGCCGACCTGCTGGTGAAGCTGGAATTCTTCAACCCGCTCGCTTCCGTGAAAGACCGCATCGCCTACGGCATGATCGAGGCCGCCGAGCAATCCGGCCAGTTGAAACCTGGCATGACGATCGTGGAGCCGACCTCCGGCAACACCGGCATCGCGCTTGCCTTCGTCTGCGCGGCGAAGGGCTACAAGCTCATCCTCACCATGCCCGAAAGCATGTCAATGGAACGCCGCCGCATGCTGAAATTCCTGGGCGCGGAGCTCGAGCTCACTCCCGCCGCCAAAGGCATGAAAGGCGCCATCGCGCGCGCCGAGGAAATCGTGGGATCGAATAAAAAAGCCATCATGCCACAGCAGTTCAACAACCCGGCGAACCCCAACATCCACCGCATCACCACGGCGGAAGAAATCTGGAAGGACACCGGCGGCGAGGTCGACGCGATCGTCGCCGGCGTCGGCACGGGCGGCACGATCACGGGCTGCGCCGAAGTGCTGAAGCCGCGCCGCAAGAGCCTCAAGATCATCGCGGTGGAACCCGAGGACAGCCCGGTGCTTTCCGGCGGCGCGCCCGGCCCGCACAAGATCCAGGGCATCGGCGCGGGCTTCGTGCCCGGCAACCTGAACCGCGAGCTGATCGACGAGGTCATCACCATCGGCAACCAGACGGCCTTCGACACCGCGCGCAAAGTGGCGAGCACCGAAGGCGTGCCGGTCGGCATCTCCTCCGGCGCAACGATCGCCGCCGCGCTCGAAGTCGCCGCCCGCCCGGAAATGAAAGGCAAGCGCGTGGTCGTCTTCGCCGCCTCCTTCGCCGAGCGCTACATCTCGACGGATCTGTTTGCTGAACTATGAATGAACGCGCCCCCGGCACGGCGCCAGAACCCTCTCCCCTCTGGGGAGAGGGCAGGGTGAGGGGCGCAAGCAAACCAACTTGCGCCGCAGGCGCGCCGCCTTCCGACCGCCGCTACGCCCGCCAGACCGTGCTCCCTGAAATCGGCGAAGGGGGCCAGGCGAAACTCGCGGCCTCCAAAGTGCTCGTCATCGGCGCGGGCGGCCTCGGCTCGCCCGCGCTGCTCTATCTTGCGGCGGCAGGCGTCGGCACGCTCGGCATCGTGGATCACGACCAGGTGGAACTCTCCAACCTCCAGCGTCAGATCCTCTTCGAGACGTCCGACATCGGCAGAAAAAAATCCGACGCCGCGAGCGATGCGCTTGCTGATCTCAATCCCGATATCCGCATCGAACCGCACGCCACGCGCCTCACCGCCGACAACGCACACGCGCTCTTCGCCCCGTATGACCTCATCCTCGACGGCAGCGACAACCTCACCACCCGCTACGCCGTGAACGATGCCTGCGCCTATCTTGGCAAGCCGCTCATCTCCGCGGCAGTGCAGGGCTTCGAAGGCCAGCTCTACGTCTTCCCTTTCCAAAACCCCGAGGATCCCTGC
>JAFLCR010000236.1 GCA_017302755.1 Alphaproteobacteria bacterium | reverse complement strand
AAGAATCGGAGGAAATAGACCTCGCCGCCGTGGAGGCCCGCTACCGGCTATTCGTGGAGCTGCTCGGCAAAGACAGGGTCGGCCTGGTGCACGGCAAGCTCAAAAGTGAGGAAAAAGAAGCAGCGCTGCAACGCTTCGCATCCGCTATTCCCTCCCCCCTTGCGGGGGAGTCAGGCATGCTGCTGGTGGCCACCACCGTGGTGGAAGTAGGCGTGAACGTGCCGGACGCCACGGTAATTGTCATCGAGCACGCCGAGCGCTTCGGCCTGGCGCAGCTGCACCAGCTGCGCGGCCGCGTGGGGCGCGGCGAGAAGCCCTCCAGCTGCATTTTGCTTTACGCGGACAGCATCGGTGAAACCGGCAAGGAGCGCCTCAAGGCCATCCGCGCTTCGGAAAATGGGTTTCAGCTGGCCGAAGATGATCTGCGCATTCGCGGCGGCGGCGATCTGCTCGGCACGCGGCAGAGCGGGCTGCCCGAATGGAAATTCGCTGATCTGGCCACGCACCAGGAATTGATCCGCATCGCGCATGATGATGTCCGGCTGATTCTTAACAAAGACCCGAAACTGGCCGGCGACCGCGGCAAGGCGTTGAGGACACTGCTTTACCTGCACGATTACGACACCATGATCCGCACGCTGGAAGCCGGTTAACCTTTATTATTTAACAAAAAAGTTCACAATTCTTACCCGCCCGGATGCTTGCCGGAAGGGCGAAGTTCTGCTACGTTCCGCCACCCAAATGAAAGGCTTTCTATGAGCACGACGGTCTGTTCTTCCTCCCTGACGCAGCAGCTTTCAACCCGCGCGCTGGAGGATAATTTCGGGCCTAGCGGAAATATCGTGGTCGATGACGTGCCGGGCAATAATACGGTTGCCGCAAGCCTGACAACCACCAATTTTCGCAGGGGCGGCAGCGACGACGACGCGCTGAGAGGCGAAAGCAGCGACGACACGCTGGAGGGTGCCGAAGGCAATGATGACCTGAATGGCGACTCGGGAAACGACCGCCTTTTCGGCAACCAGGGCAATGACCGCTGTCATGGCGAGAATGGGAATGACGACATCGCCGGCGGCCAGGGCAACGATACCGTCGAGGGCAATCAGGATCAGGATACGCTTTACGGCAATCTTGCGGAAGATTCCCTCCATGGCGGTGCGGGCAACGATTCCCTGCACGGCGGGCAAGGCAACGATACGCTGGTCGGCGGCCAGGGCAATGACGACCTGAACGGCGGGTTGGGCGACGACCGCTTCGTGTATGCGGCGGATGCAACGGGTGAAGATCACATCTTCGGGTTTCAGGGCGCGGGCGTGGCGGGCGGCGATGTCGTACAGATCGCGGCTTCCCTGCTGGGCGGCGCCAGTATCGCCACTCTGCTAACCGTGGACGGCCACTCCACCCACCTGCGCTTCTCCAACGGCCTGGAAATCGAGTTCGAGCAGGTTACGGGGTTGACCGCGGACGATTTCGTGATTGTTTAAAGTCGGGCGATTATCCCTCCACTTAACTGGATACTACGTGAATGTGTCATCCCAGCGAAAGCTGGGCAGTGGCTCAGTTTGAATTTTTCTCGTCATCCTGGCGCAGGCCGGGATGACGATGGAAGCATTGAAATTCAAAATGAGCACTATCGAAAGCCGGGATGACACTATTTAAACGTCCAGCATTTCCGCTAAATCGCCGCCCCGCTGAGCGGCTTGTTCCTGAATAAACTGGAAGCGTAGCTCCGGTTTCCTACCCATAAGGTGCTCCACCCGGGTTTCGGTGCGCTCCTTGTCCTCCTCAGCGATCGCCACGCGCAGCAGGATGCGCTTGGCAGGGTCCATGGTGGTTTCCTTGAGCTGGGAGGGCGTCATCTCGCCCAGACCTTTGAATCGACCAACCTCGATCTTGCCGCGGCCTTTGGAAAGCTTCTCCACCAGCTCTTCCTTATGCTTGTCATCGCGGGCGTAGATGGTCTGCGTGCCCTGCGTCAGCCGGTAGAGCGGCGGCTGGGCGAGGAAGAGGTGGCCGTTCTCGATCAGCCCTGGCATCTCGCGGTTGAGATGGCAGCCGCCGGCCAGCGGCCTCCAGTACGGCGTGAGGCGGTCCTGCCACACGAGCGAGCCCTGGTTGATGCGCGCGAACGTGAGGTGGAAGCCGGCGTGGATCGAGCAGGGCTCCCAGTAGGTCTCGTCGGGACCGACGCGCACGTACCACTGCGAGTTGCGCGCGTTCATGCGCGACCAGGCCTCGTCGGCGGGTGTCCAGTCGTTCGTCTCGAAGCCCTGCGCGGCCGCGCGGAGGTACGCGACGAGCGCAGTCTCGTTCGGATCCGTCATCGCGTCCGCCGCTGCGCGGAGCTCGGCGGCGATGGGCTGCATCAGATCGGCGTAGGCCTCGTGGTAGGGCACGGCCACGAGGCCGTCGCCACCCTCGACCGGGCGCACGACGCTGAAGTGACCGAGCAGGGCCTGCGCGTCGGGGCGCGCCTCGAGGCTCGCGCAGAACGAGTCGTCCTCGCCCTGGATCGACGCGGGATACACATCCACGGGCTGTCGCGGTGCGCCGTCGATCGCCGAGCACGCGGCCTCGCGCTCGGTGGTGGAGCCGCGGCACGCCGGGCCCCAGTTGCGTCGGAAGAGGCTCGCGCTCGCCGCGTCGCTCGCGTCGAGGCGTGTGCTCATCGCCTCCATGCCCGTCTGTCGCGCGTAGAGGCGATCGACGAGCTCCGCGACGCGCATCATGTGGCCCACGAAGGCCTGGTGCGCAGGGGGCAGGGCGGCCACGTCGGTCTCGACGAGCGTGGGCGCCGCGTGATCGAGCTCGGTGATCACGAGCGCACGCCGCGCATCGCTCGGCGCTGCCGCACGCGCCTCGGCCTCGATGCGCGTCGCGACGCGAACGAAGGCGTCGGTGAACGCACCACCTTCCACCCAGCGCGGCGCC
>JAFLCR010000235.1 GCA_017302755.1 Alphaproteobacteria bacterium | reverse complement strand
CCGAAACGCGCCGCCGCCTGAACCCAGGAATTTGCCACGTTATTGCCGTCGCCTATCCAGGCCACCTTCCTGTCTTTGATGGAACCCTTGCGTTCCTCGAAGGTCAGGATATCAGCCATGATCTGGCAGGGATGGCTGCGGTCGGTGAGGCCGTTGATGACCGGCACGGTGGCGTGTTTTGCCATCTCCAGCAACGTTTCGTGCTTGAGGCAGCGGATCATGATGGCATCCACGTAGCGCGACATGACCTTCGCCGTATCCGACACCGGCTCACCGCGGCCAAGCTGCAGGTCGTTACGCGTCAGAAACAGGGCGTGACCGCCCAGCTCGTTCATCGCCACCTCGAAGGAAATGCGGGTGCGGGTGCTGTTCTTCTCGAACACCATCGCCAGCTGCGCGCCTTCCAGGAACGGCGTCTTTTCCCCGCGCGACGCCTTCAGCCGCGCCGCCTGGGCCAGGAGGGCGTTTAACGTATCCGCAGGAAGATCCTTGATTTCCAGAAAATGCCTGGGCGCGCTCTGGCCCTTGCCGCGCATCATGCCGCGCCCCCGAGCCTCTGGAGCGCCACTTCGATCTTGTCCAGCGCTTCGGCGATATGGGCCTTCTCGATGATCAGCGGGGGCAGGATGCGGATGACGTTATCGTCCGCCAGCACCGTCAACAACCCCTGCTCGCGCAGGGCGACCACGACGTCCATGTTGGGGATTACCGTCTTGAGGCCGAGCATCAGCCCCACGCCGCGCGCCTCTGCGAGAAGTTTGGGGTATTTTTTTACCAGCGCTTCGAGGCCTTCATACAGTTCCTTGCCGCGGGCCTGGACATGCTCGAAGAAACCGGGTTTCAGAATCACATCCAGCACAGCGTTGCCAACCGCCATCGCCAGCGGATTACCACCATAGGTTGACCCATGCGAGCCGGGCGTCATGATCTCGGCCACGTGTTTCTTGGCAAGGCAGGCCGCGAGCGGGAAACCACTGCCAATGCCCTTGGCGGCGGTGATAATATCCGGCTCCACCCCGACCATCTGATGGTAGAAAAGCGCGCCGGGCCGGCCATAGCCGCACTGCACTTCATCGAACACCAGCAACAGGCCGAATGCGTCCGCGATGGCGCGCAATTCACGTAGATACTCCGGCGGACAGGGAATGACCCCCCCCTCGCCTAGAATCGGCTCCAGCATGATGGCGGCGGTGAACGGTGTGATCTTGGCGCGCAGCGCCTGGATGTCGCCCATCGGCACCTGGTCGAAGCCGTCAAGTAACGGGGCGAAGCCTTTGGTCAGCTTCTCCTTGCCTGCCGCCGAAATGGTGGCAATCGAGCGGCCGTGGAACGAACCTTCCAGCGTAATAATGCGGTATTTCTCCGGCTCGCCTTTTTCGTCGAAATATTTACGCACCATTTTGATCGCGCATTCAGAGGCCTCAAGCCCCGTCGAGCAGAAGAATACGGAATCGGCGCAAGTTTGCTCCACCAGCCGCGCGGCCAGCTTCTCCTGGGCGCTCGATGTATAGAGATTCGAGGTATGCCAAAGCGTCGCTGCCTGCTCCTGCAGCGCCTTCACCAGATGGGGATGGCAATGGCCGAGCGAATTCACCGCGATGCCTGCGGCGAAATCGAGGTATTGCCTGCCCTCTTCGTCGAACAGATACACCCCTTCCCCGCGCACCATGCGGATGGTGCTCCGCTTATAAACCGGAAGAATCACGGGAAAATCAGAGGGCCGGTTATGGCCCACGGGCGCGGAAGCTGTCATGGCCTTGGAAACTCAGGAAAAACGTGGATTATGGCTTTCGTTGGAAGAAAGTCAACGTCATTGTAAAACATCAGCTTTTCAGCCTGTAACCGCGCGCCAGCATGAAATGCACGCTCAGCCAGAGCACGACATTCACCCCAACCAACGTTGCTATGCCAATGGCCACCGACCCGTCGTGGACGCCAATCATGCTGTAGCGAAACCCGTCGATCATATAGAAAAACGGGTTCCAGTGGCTGATGTCATGCCAAATTCCCGGAAGCTGTTTTACAGAATAGAAAGTGCCGGAAAGAAAAGCCAATGGTGTGATGATGTAGTTAGTCATCACCGCAAGCTGGTCGAATGTCTGCGCCCAGATGCCGGTGAGCACTCCGATCAAGGCCAGCATGATGGAGCAGGCCACAATGTAGAAGACCGCCAGCCCCGGGTGGGCAAATTGCACGGGCACGAAGCACGCCACAGCCGCCGTCACCGCCACCCCCACCAGAAACCCGCGGATAAGCCCGCCCGTC
The DNA here is from genome assembly GCA_017302755.1 of Alphaproteobacteria bacterium. GTDB lineage: Bacteria > Pseudomonadota > Alphaproteobacteria > Rickettsiales > JAFLCR01 > JAFLCR01. The sequence goes on along the minus strand of JAFLCR010000235.1, from coordinate 617 downwards.
ACCAGGCCGATAGCCAGCTCGGCCGCCGTGATCGGCGGCATGATGAGGTCGATGATCACCCCCTGAATCTTGGAAAGCATCAGCGACGAGGAGGAATTCGCGAACGCATTCTGTACCACGGCCATCATGATGAGCCCCGGCGCGATGAACTGCGAGAAAGGCACGCCTTCCACCGTATGCGACGCCCCGCCCATCGCCAGCGAGAAAATCGCCAGGTACAGCAACGTCGTTACCACGGGCGAAAGGATCGTCTGGTTGGAGACTTTCAGGAAACGCCATGTTTCGCGTTTGCAGATCGTATAAAGCCCGATCCAGTTCACGTTGCCGACGGCGGCGCTCATGAGGTTACTCCAGATGCTTGGGAAGGAAAGACGTATCGACCGCATAGCGGCCCGGCTTCGCCGGGTCAATGAAAACGCCGATCGTTTTCCGCTTATCGAGATAGGGCGCGGGATCGAACCAGAGTGATTCGCTTTCGAACGTCCTTACCCCGCCCTGGGCAACATCGTACCACTGCGCCCGGATAACCCAGGGAGAGCGGCCGTTCACTCGCAGGCTGGTATTAAAATCTACACCCGTGATCTCCGCCTCAATGCGCTGGCCGCTGATCTTCAGCT
>JAFLCR010000234.1 GCA_017302755.1 Alphaproteobacteria bacterium | reverse complement strand
TGGTCCTGCAGGAAGATGATACTTCGCAGAATGGCTGGAAGCAGGCTGCGGTGAACTGAGGCATCCATGAATCCAAACGCCCCCGCTGTTGCACTCAACGATCTCCAGAAAATTTATACATCGCGCAAATCGAAAGAGCGGAAAGAGGCGCTGAAAGGCGTCACATTCGATATTCCGCGCGGGGCGTTCTTCGGCCTGCTCGGGCCGAACGGCGCGGGCAAATCGACACTGATCAACATTCTCGCGGGAACCGTGAACAAAAGCTCCGGGGACGCCGCGATTTGCGGCTACGACATCACGCGCGAAACGCGGAGGGCGAAAATGTCGCTCGGCGTCGTGCCGCAGGAGTTGATCGTGGATACGTTCTTCACGGTGCGCGAGGCCCTGGACATTCATGCGGGATATTACGGCGTCCCGAAAGAAAAACGGCGCACGAACACGATCATCGAGGCGCTTGGGTTGACGCAGCAGGCGGACATGAATTCACGCCGCCTTTCGGGCGGCATGCGCCGCCGCCTGCTGGTGGCCAAGGCGCTGGTGCACAATCCGCCCGTGCTGATTCTGGATGAGCCGACGGCGGGCGTGGATGTGGAACTGCGCCGCCAGCTCTGGGATTACGTGGTGGAACTCAACAAGCAGGGCACGACGGTGCTGCTGACCACTCACTATCTGGAAGAGGCGCAGGAGCTGTGCGATACGATCGGCATCATCAATAACGGTCAGGTGATCGCGCTCGACCGCAAGGACGCGCTCATGCGCCGCATGGACAGGAAACAGCTGGTGATCACGCCCACCGATACGCTGGGTGCCCTTCCGCCCGGGTTGCCGGGGGAGATTACGTTGACGCCGGAAGGCCAACTCGTCATTGCTTACGCGCCGAGCAAGCTTTCGGTGGAGGAGATTCTTTCCAGGGTGCGGGAATCGGGAGTGTCCATCCGCGATCTGGCGACGGTGGAACCCAAGCTGGAAGACGTGTTCAGAAAAATGATGAAAGAGGACGGGAATAAAAAAGCGGCGTAAGCCTTATTCCCACTCGATCGTTCCCGGCGGCTTGCTCGTGATGTCGTAAACAATGCGGTTGATGCCGCGCACTTCATTCACGATGCGGTTGGAGACATTCGCCAGGAAAATATGGGTGAAGGGATAATAATCGGCGGTCATGCCGTCGGTGGAGGTGACGGCGCGCAGCGCGCAGACATATTCGTAGGTGCGGGCATCGCCCATCACGCCGACGGTGCGCACGGGCAGCAACACGGCAAAAGCCTGCCAGATCGCGTCGTAGAGGCCGGCATTGCGCAGCTCTTCAATATAGATCGCATCGGCCTTACGGAGAATTTCCAGCTTCTCTTTCGTGATTTCGCCGGGAATGCGGATGGCGAGGCCGGGGCCGGGGAACGGGTGACGGTCGATCATCATGGCGGGCATGCCGAGCTCGCGGCCAAGGGCGCGCACTTCGTCCTTGAACAATTCGCGTACCGGCTCGACCAGCTTCATTTTCATGCGTTCCGGCAGGCCGCCGACATTGTGATGCGACTTAATGGTGACGCTCGGTCCCCCGGTGAAGGAAACCGATTCGATCACGTCCGGATAGAGGGTGCCCTGGGCCAGAAAATCCGCCCCGCCGGCACGGCGCGCTTCCTCATCGAATACATCGATGAACGTGGCGCCGATGATCTTGCGCTTGCGTTCGGGATCGCTGACGCCCTTGAGCTTGTTGAGAAACAGCATGCTGGCGTCCACATGCACCAGCGGGATATTGAACTGCTCGCGGAAAAGTGTGGTGACCTGCTCGGCTTCGCCTTCGCGCAGTAGCCCCGTATCGACAAAGATGCACGTGAGCTGGCTGCCGATTGCCTCGTGCAGCAGCACGGCAACGACCGATGAATCCACGCCACCGCTGACGCCGCAGATCACGCGCTTATTGCCCACCTGGGCGCGCACTTTCTGGATGGCGGTGTGACGGAAGCCCGCCATTGTCCAGTCGCCGCGGCAGCCACAGACGCGGTAGGCGAAATTTTTGAGCAGCTGGCCGCCATGTGGCGTGTGCACGACTTCGGGATGGAACATGAAGCCGTACATTTTCCGGCCTTCATTGGCTATGACGGCAAAGGGCGCGGACTCCGTGCTGGCCATCACCTTGAAGCCCGAGGGAAGCTTGGAAACCTTGTCTCCGTGGCTCATCCATACCTGGTGGCGCTGGCCGGGTTCCCACAGCCCTTCGAACAGCGTGCAGCTTTCCTTGACTTCGACGAAGGCGCGGCCGAATTCACGGTGCGTGCCCATCTCCACCGCGCCGCCCAACTCGCTGCACATCAACTGGTGGCCGTAACAGATGGCGAGCAGCGGCAGCCCCATGTCGAACAGGGTACGGGCGGGTTTGGGGGCCGTGGCGCTGTTGACCGAATCAGGTCCACCGGAAAGAATGATGCCTTTGGGGTTGAAATCGCGGATTTCAGCTTCGGTCAGCGTGTAGGGGCGAATTTCGCAGTAAACGCCGCTTTCGCGAATGCGGCGGGCGATAAGCTGGGTGACCTGGGAGCCGAAATCAAGAATCAGTATGCGGTCAGTCATGGGGGAGGGTGTAGCAGCTTGGGGAAGCGCTGGCAATCCCCCCGGGCTTTAAAGGCCCAGAACGTCCTTCATGGTGTAATAGCCGGGTTTGCGATCCTTCGCCCAGAGGGCGCAATGCACGCCGCCGCGGGCGTAAATCTGCCGGCCGGAGGCTTTATGCGTCAGCTCCAGCCTCTCGCCTTCGGCGGCGAACATCACCGTATGGTCGCCCACCACGTCGCCGCCGCGCAGGGTGGCAAAACCGATCTCCCCGGCCGGCCGGGGGCCGGTGATGCCATCGCGGGTCTTGCGCCAGGCATCCTCGAGCGCCACTTTGCGGCCCTCGGCGGCGGCGCGGCCCAGGGCCAGGGCGGTGCCGGAGGGGGCGTCGACCTTATGGCGGTGGT
>JAFLCR010000233.1 GCA_017302755.1 Alphaproteobacteria bacterium | reverse complement strand
TGGAATTGCCCTTGAAGCTCCCGAGCAGATTGGCAACCTTCGGCAGGTCGTCGGCTCCGCTCTGGCTGATCTGGCGGCCGATGAAATCCATAATGTAGTCGATATAATCCACACGGTCGCCGACCGTGCGTTCGATGCGGTCTGCTGTGGTCTCAAGCCGCTCGCCGATGCGCTGCTCGTGCAAGGCGTAGATTTTCCACGTCAGCCAGCCCGCGAACACCAGCATGGTGAGGAAGATCACCTTGGCGATGATGTTAAAGTCCCGCACCAGCGACGGCAGTCGCTGCGCTTGGGGTGCGCCTGCGTGGAAGGATAAATCCGGCATGCTACCGGAATACCCAAGAAATGTTAATAAATTACCAGAATCATCTAAACATTTCCTGCATCAAGCGGCATGCTCTCTTTCCTGAGCTTGTCCCAGAAACATCACGCTTGTCCGAAGGATGGCAGGGTTTCTAGTGTCTATCTCCAGCACTTCGTTGCTCTGGAACCCGGCTTTGACCTCATCAAACCTGCAATCATGCAGACTCGGCAGAACCTCGGTCAGCCCGTCGCGCAGATGCGTGAGTTTCCGTACGTAAAGCTCCAGGTCGTCGATGACGTTGTCGCTTGGAATCGCCAGGTTGGTCTGCGCGACGACCGCGCGGATGACGGCGGGATCGGCATAGGTGAGCAGCGGGTGGCGGATGCCGTGCAGGCCTCCGACACCGTCCTTGATGTGCGGCTGCCCGGCGAAGGCGTCAATAATCTCCCCGTATCTTCCGGGAATGATGTGCTCGCCCTCCAGCTTCCGTCCGACATCGCTGAGGATTTTGCCAAGCGCCTCATCCTTCAATCCGGCCAGATGCGTGAACAGCGGATCGGAGGTGGAGCCGAGAAGGGCGCGGAACGCCTGCGGCGAGGTGAGCGCCTGCGCCACGGAGTCCCCGTTGCCCAGCTCGCGCCAGGCGGCGTCGGCGATATAGACGTGAAAGCCGTGCTTGATGGGTTTCAAACTCAGATCGCTGGCCAGATAGGGATCGACCATGCCCGGCGAGCGGTTTTCGAGTACGATCAGCCCTTTTTCCTCATCCAGCTCGCGCACGCGGTCAGTGTTTTTCGTGCGGTCGAGATAGCGCGTCTCCCAGATGCTGCCGCCGTGGACGCTGAACGGATGCTTCGGCGCGGCCGGGCCGCCGTAGCGGTCGAGATCGGATTCCAGGTTGGCGAAGGCGAACACGCTGCGCGGCTTTCCCTCGTCGTCCAGCAGATACTGCGTCTGCGCGATGCGGATATAGCTGCTCAGCTCGGGAATCTTCTTGATGAGGTCCGAGATAAGCCCGGTGGTGATATGTTCCGAAATGGTGGGGAAGGTTTCCGTGGTCCCGAGGCGCACCGTGAGGCCGGGGAACAGATCCCGCTTGGTTTCCGCGAGGATTTCCCGGACCCGGACCAGATCCTCCGGCCCGTTGATGGCGCGTTCACGGTAGTGGATGGAGATTTCCCAGTCCGCGATCGAGCCGCCTTCCTTGGAGATGTCCATGTGGATGCCCTCGGCGCTAGCGCGCGCCACGACATTGTCCAGCAGCCATTCCTGCGGCGTCCTGCTGCGCAATTGGATGTATTCCAGCAGCGGCTCCTGCAATTGCTGCCAGAATTCATGCGAATAGGCGTTTTTCTCGATCAGCGCCTGCTTCACCACGTCGCGTCGCACATGCTCGTCGCGCAGCTTGCCGCCGTGGTCGCGCTGCTTGTAATCGGCGAAGGCGAGGGCGGCGGCTTCGATTGCCGGCAGAAATGCTTGAATGGGCCACCCCTGTTGCGCGAAAAGATTCCTAAGCTTTTCTCCCGGTGAATTCTCCTCGCCATACAGCCTTGCAAACACCCAGGCGTCGTATTGCGGTGAGAAAAGCTCGGTAAGGTCGTCATTGGTGAGCGTTTCCGCGCGCTGGGTCACGGCTTCGTGCTCGCGCTCCAGAATATCCAGCCGCGCGTCAAGATGGGCGCGCAACGCGTCCGTAGGGACGGCGGAAAAATCCGTTGCGGCCAGGCCTTCGGAGAGCTGGCGTTCAATTTCTGGCAGATGCGTGCTGAGCAGCTCAGCGGGGCTGGCGTTGCCTAGCTCGCCCGCCCTGTTATAGGCGAGGCCCAGCGGCTCCAGATAACTTGCCGCCACTTCCTGTAGCCTCTGTTTAAGATGCGGGATGCTGTCTCCCAGGGCGGCACTGTGTTCCAGATTCAGCGTGTTGATACCCCGTTCTCCCGTAAGCACCTGCGCCAGATCGTGAAACGGCAGCGTGATGCCATAGGCGTCGCGCACGCGCAGCAGGACCATCTGAATGCTTTCCTGCTCCAGGTTATAAAACCCTTTTTCAAAAAAGCCCTTGAAGAAATTCTCCGCCCGCTCGGCGGTAAATTCGGGTTTTGTCTCTGTTGGCTTATCATAGAGATAGGCGGCACCGCGCGCCAAGTCGTACAGCAGCGGGCTCGCACGCAGGATTTCCGCGGCCTCGCTCAGCCTTCCCGCGCTGTAGAGCGCATAGGCGTCGCGCAGGGCAACGATGTCCTGAAGCGCGCCTTCATGCGTGGCGACCTCCCGAAAGACATGCCGCAACTCGCCGACCGTATAATCCTTCCAGTAGGCAGCCTTCGCGGTCGTGGCGGTTTCCGGCGCGTCCAGCGCGTCGCGCAGTACGCGAAGGCGTGAAATCTTTTCCCCCAATTCCGCCTCCAGCGCGGCGAGATACTGCTCGCGCTCCTCGCTGAACCCGCGGGTGGAAGCCGCGTAGCCGGGCGCGTAAGTAACGGCGCCGTTGCCTAGAAATTGCGGCAGGGTGAAACCGTAAGCGCGGCTCGGCAACGCCAGATCAAGCAACGACACCGGCAGCAGCGCGCCTTCGAGCCGCGCCGTGGTGCCGTAAAACTCCACTTCGCCCGACTGGGTGACGACGTCGATCCCCAGCCAGCCGAGATATTCCACATCCGCTTCAAATTCGACGCGCAGATCTTGGTG
>JAFLCR010000232.1 GCA_017302755.1 Alphaproteobacteria bacterium | reverse complement strand
ATATAACTTGTGCCGCCCGCGCCGCTGACGTCGATACGGTCGGTGCCGGAGACAAAGCCCCCGATGCTGTCTTGAGCGAGCGGCGTTGATTGGGACGCGGCAGTATACACGATCGTGTCCGCGCCCGCGCCGCCAGAAATGCTATCGGCTCCGCCACCGCCGGCAATGCTGTCCGCGCCGTTGCCGCCCGAAAGCGTGTCCGCTGCCGCGCCGCCGGTAAGGCTGTCCGCCGCGCCGCCGCCGGCGACCGACACGCTGTGGCCCGCCAGCACGCCGCCGGCGTTTACGGTGATGCCCTGGGTCGTCGCCCCCGTATCAATGGTCATGACGCCACCATCGAAACCGGCGGTGCTGAAATAGGGGTCGTTGATGGTCAGGCTGTGCGGATTGTCGCCCTGGAGCGAAATATGCTCGATGCCAGTGACGTTCGCCAGCACGCCCGCGCCCGTCGTGGCGGTCAGGGTACCGGAGGTCAGTTGCAGCAGGTCGTTGCCCCCGCCGCCGGTGAGGGTATCGGTTATGGCAAGGTCTGCCACCGATCCCTGAAAAGTGTCGCTGCCGCCGGATGCCGCGAAGTTGTCGATGCCAGGCGTCAGCAGGTAAAGCTGCGACGCGGGCCCACCGCCTCCACCACCACCTCCGCCGCCGCCACTGATGGTGCTGCCGCCACCGGAAACCGGGGGCGTGGTGGTGCCACCATCCGTCGATCCGCCGCCAGAAACCGTATCGCCGCCGGAATCAGGAATGAAACTGCCCGTCCCGGGCGACTGGCCGCCGGAGCCGAAAGATCCGGGAGTCGTGAAGTTGATGAAGCTCTGAATGCCGTCCAGGTTTCCCTGGAAACCCGGGCGCAGCTCCACGGGCGGCAGGGTCAGCACCGCGATCGTGTTTTCCGAATCACCACCGCCGTCATTGCCGTTGACCGCATGTTCCGCGGTGTTCTTGCCCTGCCCTTTTCCCGCCGAAGCGAGTGTGTGCGATTCGCCTTTACGCGAGGCAAAATCTTGCGCCGCGTCCTCTTGCAGCAGCGCGTTGGACGCGCCGCCGCCCCGTCCATCCATCGCCACGTGCAGTCCGGAGGCGCGCTCGAAATAAAGGATGATCTGCTGCTGGTGCGTTTCCCCACCCTGGGACACTTCGATATTCAGCTTGAACGTCTCGGCAAGGCCGGGCTTCACTTCGAGCTGCACGGATTCCAGGGCCGCGTAGACACTCGCCGCATCGCCGGTGATGGTCACCACGCCGGTCACAGGATCAATGTCCACCTGGATGCGCTTCTCGTCGGAAGCCTTGACTTTCAAAGCCGCCGCCTCGGCGTTCGACAGGACAAGCTTCACCATCACCGGCGCCTGCGCGTGTTCCGCATTGACACCGGATTTGCGGCTCAGATCAAGGGTACGGATATGAGCCTGTTCCGTTTTAGGCGTGGAGTCTTTGGCGCTCATGGCATGGGAATGGTTGAACCATATGTCCCATTTTGACAGAATAGCCTCTAAAACATGTTAATTTTTATGGTTTTTCTTGGAAAAAAATTAACCCCATCGAAACAAAACAAACCTCATATTACATAAGGTTGCAAAAGACCCCCAAAAAGAGACATTAACCCCTTACCCTGCCATCCACGATCGTGATGATTCTGTCGGCGGTTTCCGCGAATTGCGGGTCATGGGTAACCGCGATCACCGACCGCCCCCGCTCATGCGCCAGCTTGCGCAGAATATCCTGCACGTTGCGGCTGGAAGCGGTATCCAGATTGCCGGTGGGTTCGTCGGCGAGGATCAGCAGCGGCTCGTTGGCGAGCGCCCGCGCGATCGCCACCCGCTGGCTCTGCCCGCCAGAAAGCTGCTTGGGAAGCTTATGCGACTGATCGCCCAGGCCAAGGCTTTCCAAAAGCTCCTGCGCTCGCGCCTGGATGGCGCTTTCGGATAACCGCCCCAGCCGGCGCATGGGAAGCATCACGTTCTCGATCGCCGTGAACTCCGGCAGCAGGAAGTGGAACTGGAACACGAAACCCAGCTCCGCAAGGCGCAATTCGGCGAGCCTCTCCTCGCTGTAAGCGGAAGTTTCCACCCCGTTCAGCCACAGCCTGCCGCCGGTTGGCTGATCGAGCAGGCCGAGCAGGTAGAGCAACGACGATTTCCCCGAGCCGGACGGCCCGTTGATGACCACGAATTCGCCCTTCTTCACTTCCAGGCTGGCGTGGTCCACGAGGGTGACGGGCACTTCGCCTTCCAGCCGGCGGCTTAAGGCTTCGGCTTTGACGACGGCGCTCATCCGCCGCTCCCCCTCAGGATATCGACCGGCTTGACGCGCGCAGCTTTTCGGGCAGGAAGGAACGCTGCCATCACCGACGACGCCATCGCAAACGCGGCGGCAATCAGAAACTGCATCGCACCCCAGTCGATGGGGAGCTGAACCATCTCCGTGCTGCCGGGAGGCTTGAGCTGCACCTGGCCGAGGCCGAACATCAGCAGGCTCCCGAGCGGCAGACCCGCCGCGATGCCCGCCAGCCCCAGCAATGTGCCCTGGATCACGAAGACGCGCTGCACGTCACGGGCTGTGAACCCCATGGATTTCAGGATGGCGATGTCGCGGTGTTTTTCCATCACCACGGTGGAGATGACGTTGTAAATGCCGAACCCCGCCACCACCAGCACCGCGCTCACCACCGTGTACATGATGATGTTACGGATCGCGAGGGTGCTCATGATGTCTTCCGACGCCTCCTGCCAGGAGACGGTCTTATAGCCGATGCGCCGCTCGATCCCCTGCGCGACGGCGCGGGCCTGGGTCGGCTGGGGAAGCTTCATGATGACGGTATTAGCGCGGTTGGGGCGGTCAAGCAGCGCCTGCACGCGCTTGATCGCGGCGAAGGTGTGGCTCTCATCGTACTCCGAGCGGCCAGTGCGGAAGATACCGAGGATCTTGAACGTGCGGATCTGGCCGGTGGTGGAGGCTACTTTCAGATTGTCGCCCAGCGACACCGAGAGCTT
>JAFLCR010000231.1 GCA_017302755.1 Alphaproteobacteria bacterium | reverse complement strand
ATCTTTTTCCCGCTTCCAAAGCTGTGTTCGGCTTCAAATGGCCGAATGACCTGCTGTTAAATATGAAGAAATACGGCGGCATCCTCGTCGAGTCGCGCAACGGGCGCATTATTGTCGGCATCGGCCTGAATCTGATGGGTTTTCCGCCGAATACTGCCTATCCTGCCACCTGTCTGGCCGCCGCGGGCATTGCGGCAAAGCCCGCCGATCTGCTAAAAACCCTGGTGCCCAAGTTGGATGCCGCCCTTATCGAGGGGGCAACGGCGGAGGGTTGGGATCGCATACGCAAAGCCCTGGGGCCGAAGCTGGCGCATGCCGGAGGGCAGATCCGCGTTCAGGGTCCGCGCGAGGTGGTGGAAGGCATCTGCGAGGGCCTGGCGGAAGACGGGGCGCTGATGCTGAGACTGAAGGACGGAACGCAGCGCATGATACATTCTGGAGAAGTCTTCGATGCTCTTGGCGATTGACGCGGGCAACACCAACACGGTCTTTGCGGTTTACGCGGGCGCCCAGCTGCGCGGCAAATGGCGCATGGCCACCGACGAGCGCCGCACGGAAGACGAATACGCCGTCTGGCTGATCGAGCTGATGCGCCAGCAGAACCTCGATTTCAAGGCGATCAAAGGCGTGATCCTTTCCTCCGTAGTGCCGAACACGATTTTCCCGCTGCGCCTGCTGGGGCGGCGTTATTTCAACCTCGAAACGCTGGTAATCGGCGACCCGGCGGTGAAGCTCGGCATCGAGGCGAAGATCGACCGCCCGTCCGAGGTCGGCGCCGACCGCCTGGTGAACGCCGTCGGCGCGTATGATCTGCACGGCGGGCCGCTGATCATCGTCGATTTCGGCACCGCCACCACCTTCGACGTGGTGGACGACAAGGGCGATTACCAGGGCGGCGTCATCGCGCCCGGCATCAACCTTTCCATGGAAGCGCTGCACCGCGCCGCCGCGAAACTGCCGAAAGTCTCCATCGAAAACCCCGGCAAGGTGCTGGGGAAATCGACGGTGTCGGCGATGAAATCCGGCATTTTCTTCGGCTATATGGGGCTGATCGAGGGCATCGTCTCGCGCCTTAAGGCCGAATATGGCAAACCCATGAAAACCATCGCCACCGGCGGGCTGGCGGCGCTTTATTCCAAGCACAGCAGCGCCATCGACCACCGCGACGACAACATCACCATGCACGGCCTCCGGCTGATTTACGAAAGAAACCAGTAACCGTCATCCCCGCCTTGCGCGGGGATCTCGGGCCGCAAGCTCCGGCCTGGGATCCCCGCGTAAAGCGGGGATGACCATCAAAGGAAAGATATGACCGCACTACCCTGGAAAGCCCCCCCCGATTCCCTGATCTTCGTGCCGCTGGGCGGCGCGAACGAGATCGGGATGAACCTGAATCTCTACGCCTATAAGGGCAAATGGCTGATGATCGACCTCGGCATCGGCTTCGCCGACGACTGGCTGCCGGGCGTGGACATCGTGGTGCCGGACATCCAGTTCCTGATCGAGCATAAAGAGCACATCGTCGGCCTGGTGCTGACCCACGCGCATGAAGACCATATCGGCGCGGTGCCCTATCTCTGGAGCGAGTTGGAATGCCCCATCTACACCACGCCCTTCACGGCGGCGGTGGTGCAGGAGAAATTCGCCAGCATGGGCCTGAAGCAGCGCCCGGTGATTCACGAAATCGCCCCCGGCGGCAGCACGGATGTCGGCCCGTTCGGCATCGAGATCGTGCCCATCACCCATTCGATTCCCGAAATGCATGCCGTGGCGGTAAAAACGCCGAAAGGCACGGTGCTGCACACCGGCGACTGGAAATTCGACGATCAGCCCATGGTCGGCGTCTCCACCGACGAGAAGCGCCTGAAAGAGCTGGGCGACGAAGGCGTGCTGGCCCTGGTCTGCGATTCCACCAACGTCTTCGTGCAGGGGCATTCCGGCTCCGAGGGCGATGTCCGCAAAAGCCTGATCGAGCTGATCCGCACCTGTGGCGCGCGCGTGGCCGTTACAACCTTCGCCTCCAACGTGGCGCGACTGGAATCCATCGCGGTGGCAGCCATCGAGAACGGCCGCAAACCCGCCCTGGTGGGCAGGGCGCTGTCGCGCATCGCGGCGGCGGCGCAAGCCTGCGGCTATCTGGAAGGCATCGAGTTCATCACCGATAAGCAGGCCGCCGCCATGCCGAAGCACGAAGTGCTCTTCATCTGCACCGGCAGCCAGGGCGAGCCGCGCGCCGCCATCGCCAAAATCTCGCGCGACGAGCACCCGGTGGTGAAGCTCACCCCCGGCGACGCGGTGATTTTCTCCTCCCGCGTGATTCCCGGCAACGAGCGCAAGCTCTACCGCATGTTCAATACCTTTGTCCGCAGGGGCATCGAGACGATCACGGAGAAAGATCATTTCGTCCACGTTTCCGGCCACCCGGCGCGCGAAGAGCTGATAAAGATGTATCAGCTCGTCCGCCCGAAGATCGCCGTACCCGTGCACGGCGAGGCGCGGCATTTGCACGAGCATTCCCGCCTGGCCCGCTCGCTGGGCGTGGAGCAGGCGGTGGAGGCGCATAACGGCGCGGCGATCCGCCTGGAGCTTGGCAAAACCGAGATCGTCGGCGAGGTCAAAACCGGCTACATGGCGGTGGACGGTCTCTCCATCATCCCCGCCGACGGGCCGGTGATGAAGATGCGTCGCAAGATCGTGAATGACGGCGTGGTGTTCGTTTCCGCCGTGCTCGGCAAGCACGCGCGGCTGGAGGCGGAAGCCCAGGTGACCGCCCCCGGCCTGCTGGACCCGCGCGAAGACAGCGATCTGCTCGAATTGGTCGAGGAGGCGGTGGAGGACGCGATTCACTCCGCCAAGCCCAACACCACCGATGACGATTTCCGTCAGCGCATCACGGCGGCGGTCCGCAAGGTGCTGAAGCCGGAGCTCGATAAGAAGCCGGTGGTCGAGGTGCAGATTATCAGGTTATAATCGCGCATGGGCTGGATCATCCGCATCATCATC
>JAFLCR010000230.1:1323-3017 GCA_017302755.1 Alphaproteobacteria bacterium | reverse complement strand
CGGCTGGAACACGGCGACGGCGCGCGGCTTGCCTGGCTTTATGAGCACGGGCGGGTGCTGGAGCGCCGCGACGAGGAGCAGGCGGTGTTTCTGAAGGTAGGGCTGTCAGAAGCCGCTGAAGCGCGGTTCGCCGCCATGGGGCGTGAACACCCGGCTTAGCTGTGCTATAGGGAAGCATGAACGCTTCCCAGCCGCGCGCTTACGGCCCGCTTAACACGCACGACATCACCAAATGCTTTGCCATCGCCATGATGGTGCTCGACCATCTTGGCGCCTATCTGCTTCCTGAGGTGCAGGCGCTGAGGATTCTTGGACGGACGGCGTTTCCGCTGTTCTTTTTTCTGATCGGCTATGCTTTTACCTCGCGTATTCCCATGAGGCTGTGGGGGTATGCGGGGCTGCTGACCGCGCTTTCCGTGGCCACGAACGGGCCGGTGCTGCCGTTGGATATTCTAGTGAGCGTCGCCGCGTGCCGCCTTCTCTTGCCGTGGATGGAAAGCAGGGGGTGGCTGAGGCCAGAGCGGCTGCATGTGCTTTGGCTCGGGCTCCTCGTGTTGCATCCGCTTTTCATATTCGCATGGGATTACGGGTCGGTGGCGCTGATGTTCGCCGTTGCCGGACGCACCCTGCGCCACTACGGCGAACAGCGCATCGCGGGGGAGTTTCTTGCGCTCAGCTTTCTGATGCACGGCATGTTTTCACTGGCGGCGTTCGGCTCCGACGTGCCGAGGGCGTTATGCCTGGTCATCCTCTATGCGGGGCTGGGTTTGTGGATGCGTGGCTACAGCTTGCGCCCCGTGGCCGGCCTGGGCCGTGGCGCCCCTGTCCTGCGCTGGGTGTCGCAATGGGCGCTGGATATTTACGCCTGGCATGTTCTGGCGTTCATGCTTGCCGGATTTTTCCTTTATCCTAAGCTACATGCAGCGTTCCGGTGGATCTAGAAAATAGACGTGAAAGCGTCATATTTTCCTGTTACAACCATGCGTGAACCGGAGAGTTTTATGGACATCACCGCCCTTGCCGCGCATTGCCTGGAAAGCCAGAAGCCGTTCATGGAATACCTGCTCACCATGCTGGACGAGCAGTTCAAGGCCTATGACGCGGAATTCCACGGCGCGGAAGGCCGTGCCTTCCTGCAGAAGCGCCTCGGTGAGCAGCGCCGCGACGCGGCCAAGGTGAAAACCCAGTTCCAGACCATGGCCCGCGCCCTGCTGGTGCTTGGCGGGCGGGCGGCAAACCCGTCGATGGAATACGTCGAGAAGCACCGGGCCATGCTGCGCATTCTGCAGGTCGCGGGCAGCATGACGCCGGAGCAGCTCGGCGAGATGGAGTGCATCATCGGCAGCACCCAGGAAGAAGCGGCCATGGCGGAGCTGAAGGCGCTCGGCTCTTACGAACGCATTCTGCGCGACCTCTCGCGCCATTGCCACGACCAGTTCCCCAAGCAGGAGAACGGCGAGCCGACGCCGGAATTTCAGGCCTGGTATGACGGGCTTCAGGCGGCGCTGCGGCAGGTGATCCTGAGCGTCGAGAACAGCCTGGCTGTGTTCGCGGAGTATCAGCTGAATCTCTGGGCGAAGCGTAAGCACCAGGCGGCGTAAGGCTCGTCGCGCATGAATGCCAAAACGCCCCAGGAAGCTTTTCCCGATATTGTTGCGCAGTTCGAGGCCGACCCCGCCGTCGCAAAGGTGCCG
>JAFLCR010000230.1:0-1313 GCA_017302755.1 Alphaproteobacteria bacterium | reverse complement strand
GACCCCTGATCCTGCTGGTCGATGATCAGCCAGCCAACCTGCATGTGCTGGTCGCTTCGCTCAAACGCCAGTACCGCATCAAGACGGCCACCAGCGGCGCAGCGGCGCTGCAACTGGCGCAGATCGTTCGCCCATTCGGCAAGCTGAAGGAGGGGTTTGCCATCCGCGTCGGCGCGATGAGCGAGAACGCGATGGGCTGCGCCGTGCTGCTTGGGGGCGAGCACCCCAACGATAAGGCGATGAACCATTCGCTTTCGGTCTATCCCGAGATTCTGATGGCGGCGCAGGAGCGGTATCCTGACAGGAAGTTCCATTTCAGCCGAGGACCGGTGACGATTGGCTCGAACGTGGTGATTTCGGAGAATTGCACTATTCTTTCCGGGGTAACCATCGGTGACGGCGCGGTGATCGGCGCGGGCACGGTGGTGACGAAGGACGTGCCGCCCTTCGCTATCGCGGCGGGCAGGGGAGAGGTGATCCGTTTGCGCTTTAAGGAGCGCGAGGTGGAGGCGCTGCAAAAACTCCGCTGGTGGGATTTTACGCCCGACAAGATCCTCGATCATTTCGAGCTGATCGAGCAGCTTCCCAGCCAGGCGGCACTGGAGAAGCTGATGGATCTGGCGCCGTCCTGCTACCGCAAACCTTCGCATAACTACCTGCTGTTTTCCATCGGTGTGCGGGCGGACGGGGCGCGGCCCATGGCCTGCGTGGGGGCGGAGATCGGCGGCGTGGCCCATGCCACGGATTCTCTGCCGCGGGCGTTCCAGTTCTATGTGCGGCAGATCCATAACCCGCCGGGGGCGACGACCTATCTGGTAAAGGATATTTTTGAATATTGTGGCCTGGATAGGACGATGGCGAAGGAAGTTGTCACGAATCCTTAATTTGACCGTTTTTTTGCCCGGTGGCTTGATGCGTCTTTGTTTTTTGAAAGGTGCTTTTATGTCGAGTTGGAGTTTTACAACGCCTGATTTCAGCGGAGCCCGCACACCGGAGGAATTTGAAGTTATCGTGGCGACTCTGGCTGGATGGAGAATGACAAGACCTCTTGCCGGGTTCACCCACCGTGACGTGGTGCTCGACCTTACGGAAATGCCCGAATGGCGGCAGATGCAGACGGCCATGGCGCGCATCTACGGCGCGAACGGGCCGATATGGTTTGACGCGGTGGATGGTGAGGCCAAGGTCAGAAGCGCGGCGCTGCGGGATACCATCGTGGAAGGGCTGCGCGAAAGGGCCGAGCAGGCGCTGCCCGAACTGGCGTCGCGCAAGGAGTGGATCACTACCGGCACGTATCCGATGGTGCGTGCGGT
>JAFLCR010000023.1 GCA_017302755.1 Alphaproteobacteria bacterium | reverse complement strand
TTTTGTAGCTGGCGAGGTTCGCATCCGCGTAACGGGTTCGAAGCGGCGTGTGATCCCAGATGGTGTGGAAGGTTCGCGCCACCTGCAGCACGTCCTGCAGCGGCGCGCAGAGATGCTTGAGTTCCGCATCCAGCGTATCCATGGCGTGCAGCGCGAACTCACGACAGGAGGTGATCAGTTGCGCGTGTGCGTCCACAATCGCATCCTCCTGATTGAGCTTCTTCTGGCGGAGGGATTTTGCTGCCGATTGTAGCTTGCGTTGCTCTGCGTGCAGTGTTTGCAACGCTTCCTGTGTTTTGGAGAGCTTGACGTTGTCGGGTTTACGTTTGAGTAGTGCATCCGCCTCCATATCACCCAGCGCATCTTCCAGCGTGGGGATTTCTTGCGTGATGGCGGAGAGCCTTTCTTCAACGCTGCTGATGGCGTAATCAATGCGACGGTTTTCATCCATCATATCGCCAGCGTGTTTCATGGCGGTGATGAGATAATCAGGTAGTGCGGGTTTGGTATAGTCGATGGTCATAAATGCCTCATGAGAAAAATGTTGGTAAAAAATATGCGTGATATTTTCATGAGGCGGCGCACGCGCAGAAGATTCATATATGCCTGCCAGTATGTTCTGGCTGGCATATATGTAATATAGGAACTGAGTGGACAAACTTATTTGAGGTATGTTTACCCTGCTGTAGACCAAGCCAAAGGCGGGTTTGCGGTATGTTTGCCCATACCAAAGAATAAGTTCGCCCTTGGGTAAACTTGTTTTCGTAACATTACAGCAGCTTAATGAGGGCAAACTTCCACCTATGTTGTATGTTTTACCGTCATGGCTTCGCGCGCGCATCATGCCGCACCTCCTGCATCATACTGCCAGCGATGCACCTCTTCATCACTCAGCGCAAAGACCTGACCACTGCGCGCACATCGGTAATGTGTCGGTAGATAGTGACGCTCGTCCTTCTCATGATGCATGCCTTCAACACAGAGATACCCGTATTTGGAGCGGGTTTTTGGCAGGTCATACTGCGCGGCATGTTCGTTGCTGATCAGACGGATATAGCCTTGCGTTTCATATTGGCGGATGAGCGCACGGATGGTTTTTCCTGCACCAAGCCCCATGCGTCCCGCCAGCGTGTCACTCAGTGATTCGGCGTTATACAACCTGCCGCATAGGGCTTCTTCGTAGAGGAAGGTGAGTATATTGTAGCGGCGACGCGATTGTTCTTCATCGTTACGTTGCCCCCATTGCTGGCGGATCAGGCGGATGTCATGTTGGTCAAACTGCTGCCACACACCGTCTTTTTTGATGAAGCTGCAGGTGGGCATCGGTGCGCCATAACGCAGATCAAACCAGCAGGTGATGCCGTGATGGTCGTCGTGCTTTGCCTTCCCCATCACGGTGAGTGCCGAGGGATAGGACAACATGGCGCCACCACCCGAAATCGCCGCCATCGGGTCTTCAGTGAGGGTTTTCTCGGTGATTTTATTGGTGTGATGTACCAGCACCAACCCTGCCTGCGGGTTGGTGAGCGCGAGCAGCTTTTCCAGCCGCAGCCGAAAGAACGCCACCAACTCGGCATTCACATCCCCACTGGCAAGCCCCGCCTGATAGATATTGCGGAAAGGGTCGAGCGCGATGATATCAACCTGATTGCCACAATGCTGATTCACTGCTTTGGCAATCGCCTCTACGCCAGATTCGTCCAGCTGAAAATGAAAGCGCGACGTCATCACCAGATTATCCAGCCCCGGCGTAAACGCCATCGCCTGATGTGCTGCGATATGGCGGTAACGCTCCTGTAGATAGGGCCGCTCCAGCTCTGCCTGTGCGTAGAAAATGCGTAACGGTCGGCTCACGCCAAAACACAAGAAATTAAGCCCCGCCGCCGCATGGCTGAATAGCGACAGTAAAAAATCGCTCTTGCCTACCTTGGGCGGCCCGGCGATTAGCCACAACCCACCCGGTGTCAGTATACGCGGGCTGATAATATCCTTTGGCAATGGCGCGGGATGTTGCAGCGAATGCCGCGCAGAGAAACATTCCACATGATGGTGCGTGGGCTGCTTCGGTGCGCCATGCTCCGCGCAGTGCTTCTGCCGTAGGCGATCAATCTCGGTCTGTACACGCGCTTCCGGCCATGGCGGTGACAGGCAGGCGGCGTTATAGGCGTGGATTTCTTCTTCGGCCTGCGCCTGTGTAATCTGTCCTTCATGCCAGCGTCTGAGCCAGTGACCAATCACACGGCTGATGCCTTCAAACCGCGTCCAATTATCCACCCCATGCTCGCGCACACGGTGCGTCAGCACGTTGTTGATGGTCGGTTTTGTGAGCAGCGCGGTGGGTGGTGGATGATCTCGCCATGGCATGGCAAGCGCACGTGACATCAAATCCGCCAGCTCATATTCATAGGCAGATTGCTCTGTGATATGCACGGATTTGACAGCACCGTGTTTGCGGTAAATAGACCCAGCGAGGCGAATGGGTTGATGCGCGGAGGAAAAATGTCTGTCACCTCCTGCTTTTTCTGCGAGCATGAGCCGTAGCGAGAGCAGCAGGCGCAAATGATCCGCTGAGGCTGGTTCTTTGAGTTTCCAGTAGAGATGGAGTTTTTTCTGGCCTTGTTCTGTAACGCCGCCTGATTCCACCACGAGTGATGGCGCGCCGATATGCTCGCATAGAAACAGGCGTTTCGACTCCACATCTCCATCGTCAATATCGACCAGCACGCACTGCATCTGCTGAATATCCGTCGCACCGGCCTTGCCACGTTCTGCGACCGTGCCGGGGATCACATAACACGCCAGCCCCTTTGACGAAGCCTGTTCACAAAACCGCAACACCGATATGTGCAGTTCGTTGCCACACGCGACCCAGTGCAGGTAGGGTTTTGCAGTGTCATTGCCTTTTTCTGAGAATGCGCGCAGTGCCACAGATCCGCTGCAGCCGGTGAACAGCAAATCAAGATGTGCTGCGAGTTGTTGCGCGTTGATGCTTGCTATTTCGCTGTCAATGGGCGGAGGGAGGTACATGAGCATGACACCCCCGCATCATGCGGAGATTTCTGGCTGGTCGCTGAAGCGATATTCATCCGCCGTGCTGCGGCAGATGCGGCTAAGCTCAAATGATTCCACATCTTGCAGGCGGTATTTTACCCGCCCACCGATTTTAAGAAACGCCGGACCAACACCCTGCCAGCGCCAGCGCTCTAACGTGCGGTGGGATACGCCCAGCCTGCGTGAGAGATCGATCTGATTGAGATGCCTTGTGTCCGTCATGGTTATGTTCCTCCATCACTGGGTTGCGATGGAGGGCATCCTGACTGCGATCATAATCACGAAAAACTGCCACGATATTACATGATATCAGGTGATTTCATGAAGCGATTGCGTGCGCGTTCTGGCGGAGTTTCTTGCGAAACAGCCCGACATTATTGGCGATGGTGGCAATACTTGGAATGGCGTGATCTCTAATTGTCGCTTCCGCCCAGCGGTAGAGATGTTCTGCCTCGGCGTTATTGGATTTCATGTCCTTGCCCGTTTCAATGCGCCGCTGTAGTTCCGCCATTATTTTATCCATCACGCTTGGGCGACCTGCGCGCCCGGGAGATGCTGCAGGGGACGCAAGATCATAGACTTGCTCAAACCGCTGCAATTCCTCGCGGCTGATAAAAAGATCGGCGAGGCGTACCATCAGGCCTGATTGTAATTTGAAAAAATCGTCGCTTCCCGCCAAAACCAAACACCATGCAACCCTGCTGGCTGAATATGCGGCGACAGGTTTCTGGGAAAAGTGCCGCATAGCCCTGATGCTCCATGAACCATGAACGCACCTGACCCGTTTGCGCGTCAACACGACAAAACTCAACGTCTGTAAATGGCACCCATGCCTGCGCCTCCAAATATCCATGTGTGATGTAATACTGCACATCACACATCGTTACATGCCAACGCTCGGCACATTCACCCAACTCAAAAAACAGTTTTTCTGGTAGTGGCATAGATATACGTGCTGGTGTGGTGGTAATGCGTACATCATAGCAACAGCGCGTAGCATCGACAATATATAATCGTTATATTACAGTATTTTGCCGCAGAGGATAAAATTATTGCGCGGGATAAAACCCAAATTTCTGACACTGCAAATCCCATTCGGGGGGGAATGGATGCATCAGATCGGCGAGCCTGAGACCCTTGGGATGCGTGCCGTTCATAATGGCTTCCCGAATATCCGGCGCCAGAAAATTGAGCCGCATTACACGTGCCGTATACGACTTGTTAAGGCGATGCCGCTCGGCGAATGCTTCCAGCGAACCATACTCGCCGTTTTCATACATATTCTGCCACTTCCAAGCCCGTGCCAGCGCATGGATCATTACATCGTCAGGTTTTGCCGTATCCGCAATGTTTTGTGGCATGCCTTCGGGGGATAGAATAAGTTTCCTGCCACCGCGCCGCCGAAACCGCACTGGCACGCTGATGCATAACCCAACGGAGGGCTGCTTTTTCATGCCGCCACCTCGCGCCGTTTGCAGATGCTGCGCGCCAGCTCATCCATGCCCTGCAGGTTCAGCATAATATCCACCCGATCAGGATGAATCGTGACGCTTTGCGTGAGGCTCTTGATCAGCCGCTCCTGCTCAGCGGGGAATAAGTCATCCCACAATGTGCGGATGTTGCCCAGCGCTGCGCGTATCTCATGTTCGGTAATGCGTGGGTCATGCGCCACCGCTGCCTCCCATGTTTGCACTATCGCATCAGGAGATTGCAATGCACCCTGCAATTGCTGCAGCACGATCTCCTCAATCTCACCCGCGCTGATGCTGCCAACCGGGCATGTCAGGCAGGATTTCTTCAGGTGATTATTGGGAACGTAATAGCGATACAGTTTGCCGCGCCGCCTTGTGCTGCTGGGCGTCATGCCGGAGTCGCAGCCAGCGCAGCGCATCACTCCACGCAGCGGCGCACTAATCTCGCGGCGGGTCATATTGGCGCGTGTGCGCGGGCTTTCCTTCATCACCGCATGCACCTTGTCCCATAGGCTTCGCTCAATAATTGCCGCATGCAGACCAGGGTAGCATTGCTCATGGTGGGTGATTTCGCCGAGGTAAAGTCTGTTGTTCAGTAGCCGATAGACAAACCCCTTATCCATTAACCGACCCTCGCGTACACGCTCGGTTTTGCTGGTATAGGTCTTGGTGCGAAACCCGCGCTCGCGTATTTCTGCAACGAGCGAGGTGATCGATTGCAGCACCGCAAAACGCTGGAAGATGTGGCGGATCATTTCGGCTTCCTGCTCGTTCACCACCAGCTTGCGGTCTTTGACGTCATAGCCCAGCGGCGGCGTACCACCCATCCACATGCCCTTTTTCTTCGACGCGGCAAGTTTATCGCGGATGCGTTCACCCGTAATCTCACGTTCAAACTGCGCGAAGGAGAGCAGAATATTGAGCGTCAATTTACCCATCGGCGTGGTGGTGTTAAAATGCTGCGTCACCGACACGAACGTCACACCACGTTTTTCGAACGCATCCATCAGCTTCACAAAATCATACAGCGAGCGGGACATGCGGTCGATTTTATAGACGATGATCACATCCACCAGCCCGTTATCTATATCTTTCAGCAATCGCTTGAGTGCCGGGCGCTCAATATTGCCGCCGCTGAACCCGCCATCATCATAGCGGTCAGGCAGCGCCATCCATCCTTCCGACCGCTGGCTCTGAATATAGGCAGTGCACGCCTCATATTGGGCATCGAGGCTATTAAATTCCTGCTCCAGCCCATCCTCATGCGATTTGCGCGTGTAAATTGCGCAGCGTATTTTGCGTTTGATGTGTATCATGTTGCCTCCTTACGAACGTTTAAGCCCAAAAAACAGCGGCCCCGACCACTGCGTGCCGGTGATGCTGCGCGCAATGGCCGATAAGCTCTTGTAACGCTTGCCGCGATATTCAAACCCATGCGCCAGCACCATGACGTGATGTTCTTCCCCACAATATTCGCGCATCAGGCGTGTGCCGGTGATGGGACGATCCATGATGCGTTTCGGCTTTGCGTTGCAACGTTGATCCATCCGCTGGCGGGCATAGAGTTCCAGCCGTTTTTCCAGCTTCCGTGAATCCACCCTATACGCCAGTTCCTGAATACGGTATGCGAGTCGCTTGATATAATTGGATCGGTTGAAGGGCGGCGGCGGTTTCTGGTAGAGGCGTTTCCAGAGGGCTTTCATCTCTGTCGCCTCCATCTCCGGCAGCGCTGCAAGTTGTGCTAAAAGGCTCGTATCCATGGCGGTTTTCCTCGGTTGAGAAGTTTCGTCATGAATGCGTGGGTAGCCGCTTGAATCCACTCTTTTACTGAGTGAATCCGCAGAATAATCAGTTGCTATGTGAGAAAATCGATGCATGGGGCAAGCCTACGCAAAGGCGCGCGCCGTCACAATCTGCCATGATTACGCATCATTGCTTTCTTCTCCGCAACTGGCGCATATTATCGCCAACACATCCGAATTGCTGAAAAGTACGCGCACATCAGCACAGGGAAATTGCCAATCTCAAAGCGTGTATCGCCCGCCGCAAGTACACACAAAACAGAGAATAATCGCTCTCTCATCGCAGCGTTTCGCAGCCGCGAGCAAACCACCAGCCCCAGCGAAGTACACGAAAAACACCCCAAACCGTCACACAGGCTGGGCACTTCACAACCACCTATAATCTATTGAGAAATACCACCTGTAGAGGTCTGGCGGAGAGAGAGGGATTCGAACCCTCGATATCCTTGCGGATATAACGGTTTTCGAGACCGTCCTGTTCAACCACTCCAGCACCTCTCCGCGAACAGGGCCGTATACTTAGCGCCACAGGGGGCGGGCGACAAGGGAAAAGCGAGCGCTTAACGCATGGCCGACGGTTCCGCCTTCCCTTCAGGGGCGGCACAGGCCAGGTGCAGGCAAAAGGTAATCACCGGCTCACGCAGGATCGTCTGGTCATCCAGCGTCGCTTCCATCAAGTTCTCCAGCTGGCGGCGGACCTTGGATAGCATCGCCGCCGCGTAGCGGTCCAACTCCGCGTAAGCCCCTGCGCAGGCCTGGCAGACGGCTTCCGCCTTGTCCACATACTCCAGGTAATGAGCCAGGGTCTTGCCGTGAGGGTAGAATAGTTGCTCAAGCACAACGGCGATCTGATCCGCGATCTTGATGCCCTTGGCGCGCGGGGACATGTGGGGCGCGTGCGCCACCTGCCAGATGCGCTTGGCATCCGGGCCGTGGAGGTCGTCGGGGTTCTTGAGCTCGACTGCCAGATGGGCGACTTCCCAGCCCAGCGCCTCGGCGATGTGCTCGACCGTGGCGTCCGTATCCTCCAGCACATCGTGCACGCGGCCGCCGGAGAGCAGCACTTCATCGCTGGCATCCGCGTACCGGGCGAGAATCCACACCACCCAGTCCATATGCTCCGTCGCCGGGCGGCGAATGAAGGACTTACGCCACTGCCCGGCGTGCCACTGCGCGGCGAAAGCGGCTGCACCAGCAGCAATAACTGGCTGCACTATATGTCTTTTTTCTCCATCCAAGTCGGTCATTAACCTTCACCTAAAAGCGCTTGACAGGGGGAGGGTTAGCACTATATTGCAACTCCCTTTCGGGCAACCATTTTGTAGGCAGAGAGCCATGTTCGCGGTCATCCAAACCGGCGGTAAGCAGTATAAGGTAGCGAAGAACGACGTGATTCGCGTCGAGAAGCTAAACGCCGAAGTTCAAAAGAAAATCTCCCTTGAGGAAGTGCTCCTCGTCTCCTCGGACAAGGGCGTCACCACCGGAAGCCCACTCGTAAAGGGCGCCAAGGTCGCCGCCGAGGTCATTGAGCAGGGCAAGGCCGATAAGGTCATCATCTTCAAGAAGAAGCGCCGCCACAACTACCGGCGCAAGAAGGGCCACCGCCAGCAACAGACGGTGCTCCGCATTCTGGACATCACGCTGTAAGGAGAAAGAGCCATGGCACATAAAAAAGCAGGCGGTTCCTCCCGCAACGGTCGCGACTCAGCCGGTCGCCGTCTCGGCGTCAAAAAGTTCGGCGATCAGGAAGTCATCCCCGGCAACATCATCGTGCGTCAGCGCGGCACCAAGTTCCATCCCGGCGTGGGCGTCGACATGGGCAAGGATCATACGATCTTCGCCGTGGTCGAAGGCCGCGTGAAGTTCGGCAAGAAAGCCGGCAACAAGAACGTGGTGCACGTGGTGCAGGCCTAAGCCGCACGCTGTCATCATCGCATGCAAAGGGGAATAGCGGCGCTATTCCCCTTTTTTATTCAAGGAGGTGAATATGATTTTTCATCAGGGATACATGAAGCCTTCGCAGGTTGTGGGCTGGCTTAAGGATTTGCGCGGCCATCCGCATGTCAGGATTTCGCATTACGACGTCACCGCCGTGTATCAGGTGAAGCAGGGTGAAGAAACGTATTATGTCGGCGGCGTCAATGTCGAGAACGCTGTACTGCAACTGGGCACGTGCGGCGAAGAAGGGGCGCAGTCGGCTTTCGCCGTCATCTTCGGCGCAGGCGCGGCGATCACCCAGGCCTGGGTGATGGGCGCCGACTCCGATTTGGAAACGCACGATAAAGCCCCTACACCCTGCGGCGAGTGCCGCCAGCGGCTTCCCCATTTCGCCGCCGGATCGGTGAAGGTGCACAAGGTCAGCCTCGACGGAGAGATCCGGGGCCACCATATCGTCCGCGGCCTGCTGCCGGACGGATTCAGCTTCAATGATCTAAACCCCGAAGCTTTCGTCGCCGACCAACGTGCCGCCGTTGAGCCAAGCCTGGATAACGCCGTGCGCGAGGGGAAAACGCTCATGATGCGCGAAACGTTCTCCTGGCTGCAATCACTGCTGACGCGGGCGGATGCGCGCGCCACCCATACGCGCGAAGCCGTGGTGCTCAAGCTTACCAATGGCGCCTATGTCGCGGGCGTGAATGTGGAGAACGCCGCCTTCCCCGCCAGCACCCTGGCCATGCAGGGGGCGGTCGCCATCGCTTCCGCCATGTTCGATCATCCCAAGGTCAGCCGCGCCGCCTATTTGCGCGTAAAGCCGGAAGGCAATGAAACGGCTTACAGCAACATCGATCCCGCCTCGCTTCAAGTGCTGGCAGAATTCAGGGCTCGGCCGGATATTTCCGTGTTCCGTTTTAACCAGCAGGGCGGTTTTGCAAAAAGCCATCTGGATGCGCTGGCACCCACAGCCACCACCACCTGGCAACAGGGTTTCCGGTAACATCATGAAATTTCTCGACGAAGCAAAAATCTATATCCGCAGCGGCGACGGCGGCAATGGCTGCGTCAGCTTCCGGCGGGAGAAGTTCATTCCTTTCGGCGGGCCGGACGGCGGCGACGGCGGCAAGGGAGGCAATGTCTGGGTGGAGTGCGTGGGCGGGCTGAATACGCTCATTGATTTCCGCTATCAGCAGCATTTCAAGGCGCAGAAGGGCGAGCACGGCAAAGGCGACCTGCGCAGCGGGCAGAAGGGCGAAGATCTCGTCATCAAGGTGCCGCCGGGCACGCAGATTTTTGAGGACGACAAGGAAACCCTCATCGCCGACATGCTCGAGGAAGGCCAGCGCGTGCTGCTCGCCAAGGGCGGCAATGGCGGGTTCGGAAACGCGCATTTCAAGGGGCCGGTGAACCAGGCGCCCAAATACGCCAACCCCGGCCAGGAAGGCCAGGAGCGCTGGATGTGGCTGCGCCTCAAGCTTCTTTCCGACGCAGGGCTGGTGGGGTTGCCGAACGCGGGAAAATCAACGTTTCTTTCCGCCGTGTCGCGCGCGAAGCCGAAAATCGCGGATTATCCGTTCACCACGCTCAAACCGCAGCTCGGCGTGGTTTATATCGACGACAAGGAATTTGTGATCGCCGACCTTCCGGGGCTCATTGAGGGCGCGCATGAAGGCGTGGGCCTCGGCACGCGCTTCCTGGGGCATATCGAACGCTGCGGCGTAATCCTGCACCTCATCGACGGCACGCAGGAGGACGTCGTGGAGGCCTATCACACCATCCGCGAGGAGCTGGAGGCGTACGGCCACGGGCTGGAGGAGAAGGAAGAAATCCTCTGCCTCAACAAATGCGACGCGCTCACCGAAGACGAGATCAAGAAGAAGCGAAAAAGCCTGGAAAAAGCCTCCGGCGGCAAAGTGCGGACCATCTCCGGCGTCAGCCGCCAAGGCGTGGACGAGGTGCTGCGCGAAGTGCTGAAAGCCGTGTTGGCCTTCAGAGCCGGGGAAGCATCATAGCCACTTGTCATTGCAAGAGAACTTACTTTCCGGGTACAGCGCGCAAGGAACCGAAGATGCCGTCCTTCTCATCGTCCGGGCCGGAGGCAAAGTAGAGCGCATTGGCGTCGCCAAGGCTTTCGCCATTGCCGAAAATCAGACCCCAGATTTTTGGGATTTCGATCGGTTTGCCTTTTTTGTTTCGCATCACGTCCAAGAAGTCGCGCGATTTCGGATCAAAGGCGGCGATAGTGCCGTCGCCGAAATTGCTGACCAGAAGCTTGCCGGAAAGCGCGCCGAAACCGGCCGGCGCAAAGGCAAGCCCCCACGGCGCTGAGAGCTTGCCGCCATCATTCCACACCGCGACCAGCTTGCCGTCCTCGGTGAATTCCGCGAGACGGCCATGGCCAGGTTTGGAGGTATCTTCCTCTCCGGCAAACAGTTCGCCGGAATCGCAGCGGCGTTTCCTGACTTCCTCTTCGGGGCAAGGCTGCGTTTTAGCATAAGTGACGAAAAGATGCGGCTCGCCTGTGGAAGTTTGCAAAACCTGGATGTTGAAAGGCGCGTATTCGCCCGCATCCACCTTGCCGTTTTTATTCTCATCGAAAGGCTGATCAAAGGCCAGGTCCATACGCTTGAAATCACTGCCGAACACTTTGATGCCGGGATTGGTGCCAAAATCGGCGGCGTAAAGCCGCGTATATGCCGCGTTGATGGCCAGGCCGAAGAATTGCGCGCCTTCCTTTGACTGGTCGATCACGGGAATGGCATCGCGGGGCCAATCGAAACTGCCATCGGCTTTCTTGCGCTCAGTCCAGGCGGAAATGATGCCGCCGTCACTCGCAAACAGGAATTTGGCAGGAGCCGTAATCGCCTCCCCGCCTTCCGGCTTCTGCGTGATAACGAAACTGCTTCCGCTGCCGTTGAAGACCACGCCGGTGGCGAATTTATCTTCGCCGCCAACCGGAAGCGTGACATGGGAGAGCTTGTCCACATGCAGCTTGCGCAGCTTCTCGTCCCGCGAGTTTTGGACATCACCGATATACTCGAAGCTCTGGTCGCGCCCCGTCACCCAGAAATGCCCGCCTGCTCCTTTAGGGCGTATGGCGATGCCCCAGGCGTTCACAAGCCGTTCGTCAATACGGCCGGAGTTGTATGTTTCCTTATTGGCGACAAGGCGGTGTTCCACATAAGCATTGGCCGGTTTTTCCGGAGAGCCCGCCACGGCCGCTCCAGCCAGGCACAGCATGGCAAGCGGCAAGAAACGCAGAATCATCGTTATCCTCTTTCAACGCGGATATATGGAAGCATGGTATATAATACATACCCTGGTGAAAATCTATCGAGCGGTTATCTTCCCTGCCCCGCGCACCGCGACGCAAACTGCCAGATACGCCATCACCAGCGCCGGCCCTGCAGGTAGATCGAAACAGGCGGAAGCGGTGATGCCTGAGAGCACGGCCAGAATACCGCATGTCCATGCCGTCCGGTGGGCTTGCCGCGCACCGCATGCCGCCAACGCCGGGAGAATCAGGCTCGCGAAGACCACATACACGCCGACAAGCTGCACCGACGACGTCACCGCCAACGCGAACAAGAGATAGAATCCCAACCCGCCACGCAACGAGGGCGCAACAAACCACAACGCTAAAATGGCAGCGTAGACGGGCATATGGGCGAAGACATTGGCCCAGGTCACAAAAAGAATCTGCCCTGAGAGCAAATGCTGAATCTCCTCGCCGCCATGCGGCCGGTCAGCCAGCAGCAACAGCGCCAGCGACGCCGCGAGCACAAAGGCGCAGCCGATCACCGCTTCCTGGTGCTGCGGGGCTTTTCGCTCCACCGCGCGGAAGAACAGCGCAGCCAGCACCGCAAAAGAAAGTGCCGCGCCCTGCAAAGCCCACCACGGCGCGGCGGGCATGGTTACGTTCGCCACCACCAAACCCAGCCCCGCGATCTGGGCAATCGCCAGGTCGATAAAAATGATGCCACGCTTCAGCACCTCGATGCCAAGCGGCGCGTGCGTCATGGCGATCATGAGGCCGGCTGCGATGGCCGGCCCCAGGATGTCCACCATGTCAGCGTTGATCACGCCGCGCCTCCTCGAGTAAGGCGAGCGTACGGTCGAATAGCGCGAAGAGATCAACGCTTTGGTCATCGCCGCCGATCGTGTAGGGAAGCACCAAGGCGGGCGTGCCGGTTTTTTCGGCCAGCCATTGCGAAGCGTCCTCCGGCTCGTAAGGCGTGCGCAGAATCACGCGCACCGGACGTTCCTTGAACCTTTGCAGCAGCGATTCCAGATGTGTGGCGGAGGGAGGAATGCCGGGTTTAAGCTCCAGCGAGCCAGCCTCGCGCATGCCGAGCCAGGCGAGCAGATAGGTGAACGAACGGTGATGCACCACCACCGGCATGCCCTTTAGTGCCGCCGCGCTGTACTGCCAGCGCTCCGTTGCCTGATGCCACTTGTCTGAAAACGCGTCGTATCCCGCCTGATACGCATCGGCATTGGCAGCGTCGATGGTCTTCAGCCGCTGCAACAACTCCTTCGCCACCAGCGCGATGTTGCCGGGGTTCAGATGCACGTGCGGGTTGCCCTCAGGATGGATGTCGCCATCCGCGCGGTCCAGCCGTTCCGGTTTTTCCAGCACCGGCACCACTTCGGCAGCCAGCAGATAGCCCGGGGTTCCGGGCTGGGCGTTGGCGTTACCCGCTTTCTGCAGCAGCACCGGCAACCACCCAGCCTCCAGGCTCGCGCCGGAGCACACGACCAGCTCGGCCTTGCGCATCGCCGCGATCAGGCTTGGCTTAGCGCGGATATGATGCGGATCTTGCTTGGCATGGGTGGCGGCAAAGACTTCCACTTTGTCACCACCAATCTCTTTTGCCAGCGCGGCCCATTCAGGTTCGCAGGCGAAGACCTGCACCGCCATGGCGGAGTAAGGTGCCGCAAGGAACGCCAGCATAAGGATGAATGCATATCGCATAGTTGCCCCCTCAGTATTTATGTGCGGCGTGCGCGCCGAGGCTCAGGATGTATTGCAGCAGGAACTGGTTGTCCTCCTGCCCGGCGCTCAGCTCCTCGCGGTTGTACTGCAGGCGAACACGGCTGAACTCGCTGTTCGTCCAGTCCACCATCGCGGCGTAGGCTTCGGGGTCATAACCGCCGCTATCCAGCGTGCTGCCAGCCAAGCCCAAAGGCACGGAAGGCGCGGCAAGGCGACTGTAGCGCAGACCAACGCGCCACTGCGGATGGAACTTGTAGATGCCCTGCGCGTACCAGCCGCTCGTGTGATCATCAACATTGACCAGGCCGGTGGCGGCGGCGCTGTCTTCATACGACCCGTTTTCGTTGCGCCAGAAGTATTCGCCCTGGAAGATCACCTCCTGCTCGCGCGGATTGCCGGTCGGAGCCCAGGTGTAACGCAGGTCGGCAGCGTAGAGATCCATGTCGCCGACGAAGTTCACCATGTCTTCGTTCGACAGGCGTCCTTCCTTCGCTTTGCCGGAAAGCACGTAGGCGCCGGCACGCCAGTTGTGGTTCTCGCCGATATCGCCGCCAACGCGCGCGAACGCGGACCATGCGCCGACCGCTTCGCCGTCCGCGCCGCCAAAGGGGAAATCCGCCCCGCGGAACACGCCGCCGCCGATCTCGCTGTAAAAATCGGTGGGCAGCACGTAGGAGAGCTCCACGCCGTCATCATTGAACGTGCCGTCCAGGAAGGCGCGGTAAGGCAAGGGGCGATCGGCAAAGTCATCCGCATGCGCGTGATGTTCGTTGAGGTAACCGAGCGTCCACAAGGCGCGGCCGGCTTTCACCGTGGCGCCCTGCGGCAGGCCGAGGCCGGGAAGCGTTTGGATATAGGCCTCCTCCAGCTCGATTTCGGTTTCTCCGTCATGCTCGGCAAGAGCCGCCGTGACGCTGCCGAAGAATTTATCGTCGGCATTGGCGGAGAGGTTCAGCTCCGTGTGGTTGACGGAGAATCCCTCCTTGCCGCGCTCGCCTTCATGGCCCACGGCAAACCCGGCAATGTCGCCGCTATCGGTCGAAAAACTGCGGAACTGGCCGTTCAGGATCGCACCAATGGAGGGGTTGAACGTATTGCCGTAGACGGTGCGGCCCGAAGCATCGGCGGCGGGTGCTTTTTCATGGGTCTCCCGGCCACGTTCCATGGTGGCCAGCTTGCCCTCCAGCTCGGAAATGCGGCGCTCGTAAAGGTTCTTCATGGCCTGGATTTCCGCCCGAAGCGCACGCATATCGGGGTTTGACTCCGCCATGGCATGGGCAGGCAGCATGGCGAGCAGCGCGGCTGAGGCCGCAAGGGTGTTCTTGTTCATGGTGTGTCTCCTACAGGGGAACCAAGCGCGACAGGTGAGGTGGTCGCGCACGGATGGTGGTGGCTTTAACTGTGGGAGAAGGCAGGCGGCGCTCTGGGCGTGGCGCTTCTAACGGTTATGGCCATTGCTGGCGCAGATACCAAAGATTGCGCTGCTAGTTCGAGAAAGAAGGGTTCGTGCTGGGGAGCAGGCGCTGACGTATCAGGGGATGCCCCCTGCTCGGCGTAATGGCAAAGGCCGCATAGCTGCCCATGATGGGCATGCTTGCCCGGGCCATGCTCCGCCAGATGCAGAAGCGACAGGGCCTGCATGCCAAGAAACAAAGCCGTTAGCAGTATGGCAAGCGACCTTCTCACGCGGGCGCGGCTCCTCTTCAGTCACGGAGGATCCTTTTAATGATAAAGCATTATTATTATCAAGAGCTATTTGCGATCTATTGCCGCGGGCGACTGCCTACCTGCCTCCAGCAAATGGAAGAGCGGGGCAGACGGCGCGTTCAAATAATACAATGCGCGCTCACCTTCCTGCGAGACCACGATCTCGGCATTGTCGGGCCGCTCGGGATAGGGAAGAACCCCCTGCTCCACCAGGTAATGATAGGCGACTTGCGCCTGGGTTTTATCTGCAAAGACAAGCGCCGTGATATCCTGGCTCATATCCGCGGCTTGCGCCGCCCGTGCCAAGAAGAAATGCGCCACCCTGTCCTTAAGCGCGGGATAGGAAACGGCCGGAGAGAAATGGATGTTAATTTCACCGCTGTGGCTATCCGTTTTCTCAGGAATGCCCTCAAGGTAGCATTCGGCACCGAAAAGAGCATTCACCGCCGCTTCAAGCCCGGCGAAATCATGTACGTACTCTTTGTCCTTTCGCCATATCCTCATGGAATAGCGGAAGTTCAGTTTCTCATGCTGCCCGCCATCTTCGCCCGCGAGCCACGGATAGACCGACATGTCCGGATCCATATAGATCTGCAGAAAAGCAGTGGCGGCTTTTTCCCATAAAGAACGCCTACCCGCCGCGACCACCGAATCCACCGCATATTCTACCGCATTCTCCAGCGCTTCGTTCGAGCGGATAATCTGAAGCGGCGTCAGGCCGTTTTTCATATCTGCGGCTATTTCCTCTGCCGGACTATCGGGATATTGCGCCGCGTAAGCGTCAATCCATGCCGCATACGCGGCATAGCCAAGCAGGTTTTTTTCTTTTCCATCCACGGAGGACAGAGAATAGCGCTCCCTTGCCTCCATCAGCGTGACCGTAACCTCAAGAACCGCGCCTTCGACGTCAGCGGAGACAGTCACGGCGAGATCTTCCCCCTGGCCCCGGAATTTATAGCGTGGCGTGATGCCTGTGACGCGCGGCACCAGGTCGCG
>JAFLCR010000229.1 GCA_017302755.1 Alphaproteobacteria bacterium | reverse complement strand
AGGTCGGTGGAAAGTTTCATCAGCATGTTCACGAAGCCCAGCACCGCGCCGACGGGCGTGCCGTCCTTGCGTGTCAGCGGTGGCAGGGAGTGGTAGGCGCGGAAGATGAAGCCGGAGCCGTCGACCAGGTAGAGGGTGGGGGGATGTGTGGGCATGGGTTTAGGAGCTGGGGAGGTCATGGCGGGAGATTAGGGGAAGTCCACGCGCGAAACTAGAAAAAGCTGATGCAACGAGCCAGCCCCATTTTCCTGGCATGATTCCTGCGCTTATGTCAGCAGCGTTTTGGGCTTGCCAAGACATAAGAGTATGTTAACAAATTCTCCCGTTGCGTATAAAAGTATGGAAATATTTAATATCATCATTCAGGGGCTGGCGTCGTGCAGCAGCAATTAGCAAAGAGAGTCGTTTACGCATTAAAGGGATATTTCAGGGAGCAAACCCCTGAAGCGCCGACCGACCTGAGTGGCGGCCAGACCAGCGCGGAACTGGTGGTCAGGCGGTGCATCGACTCCCGCGATACGCATGAGTTTTTCCATCATACGGCCAGGGAAGCTTTTGAATCCACCATGGTCGGAGCCATGATTCCGGTGTGGGATGGTGGGATGAGCGCCTTGCAGACTTCGGTGAACCTGGGGCTTCCGGCGATGAACATCGGCCAGGTGAGCGCCATGGTGGTGAAAGGGCACCAGGAGTGCGGCGCGGTGGCGATGCTCTACAAATTCCTCCGTACCGGACATAACCTGGACAGCCAGGCGGCAAGGCTCATGCTTCCCATGGTCGATCCCGAGGTGGTGGAACTGATGCGCCAGGTTCCTGAGGAAAGGGAAGCTGAGGCGCTTCAGTGGCTGGAACAGTATATTGCGCTCAAATCTGTGCAGCATCTTTACGGGTACTCTTTTGAGCAACATCACGGTGACAGCTTTGAAGCTCACTCGGTGCGGGAACTGGCGGAGCGCGGCGATCTGCTCATCATCGCGGCGGTGCGGGGCATGACGTTAAAACCGGACACCGGGCGATACCCGCTCATGGTGTTCGATCCGGAGCACGGCGGCTTCCGCGACATCGAGGATATTTACCTGGACGCAGGATCCCCCGATTTTGCGGGGATGGAGCAGGCGGCAAGCTGGCGGCAATACGCAGAGCGGCAACATGAGCTGATGCCGTTCGTCGCAGGCGCACGCGCGGAAGCCCTCGGCACCATCCCTCTGGAGGAGGTGGAGCGCGGCTTGAAAAAAGCCGTGCTCGGCGCGCAGGCGTTGACGCGTTGAGCGCCCCGATGGTTTTTTCTTGTGCCGCCGCTGGTTTCTGCTAGGAAACAGCTGGATTCCCAGCGGGGATAGATAAAAATGCAGCAGGTTCTGGCAGAGCGCATTCTCTATAAGTTGCGCGGGTATTTCCGGGCGGACCGGCCCATGGGCCCCGAAGACCTGACCCTCGGACAGGATACGGCGGAAGGCGTGATTCATCACTGCATCGATTCGCGCATGCTCACGCCCTTCGTGTTGCATATGACCGAGGGCGAATATTTCGATTCCGCCGGCGCGGCGGCGGCGATC
Organism: Alphaproteobacteria bacterium; assembly: GCA_017302755.1. Classification (GTDB taxonomy): domain Bacteria; phylum Pseudomonadota; class Alphaproteobacteria; order Rickettsiales; family JAFLCR01; genus JAFLCR01. Next base: position 1,463 of record JAFLCR010000229.1, on the reverse strand, counting down.
CCGCCATGGCGCGAAGGGCTTGGGGCGGATCTGCAGATGGCGGTGAATCTCGGGTTTCCGCTGCTCAATTTTTCCCATGCCAACACCATCATCATCAAGGGTCACACCTATTGCGGGGCGGTGATGGCGCTCTACCAGCTGCTGCGCACGCGCGCCGGCGGCGGAAGCCAGGCGGCGCGATGGGTGCTTGCGGCGATGCCTGAAGGGCTTTCTGAGATTCTCGCCGGGGCCGATACCGAGCATGCGCCGCCAATCCTGCGCATGATGGAACAGGTCATCGTGCTGCAATCGGTGTTGAATCTGCACGACTATATTTTTGATGCGAAGCCCATGCGTGCGATGATCGAGCAGGAAGGGGCGTGCCTGATTGGTTGCATCCGCGGGCTCGATAAACTGCCGAACGGGCGGTATCCGCTCGCGGTGTTCGATCCCGCCAAGGGAGAGTTCCGTGATATTCACGAGATTTATAAAGATGCCGGAAGCCCGGACCTCAAACGCATGGAAGCTGCCGGAAGCTGGACGCGCTACGCGCAAGAGGCGGGGCTGGCGATCGAACCCGGAAGCTTCGTGATCGAAAAAGACGTGAGGCGCGGCATCGACACTCTCATCCGCAAGCTGCGCGCCGAGGCGCAGGCGGCATAATGCAGGGAATATTCAGGTATTTCTTCGTCATCCGAGCGAAGTCTCGGATGACAATATTAGTGTGAAGAAGCCTTCGCACCCTCGGCCAGGATGAAATGTCGGCCGCAATAGGGGCAGTCGATTTTGCCGTGTGACTGCATGTTCAGGTACACCTTCGGGTGGCCGAGCGGGCCGGTGCCGCCGTCGCAGGCGACTTCGGTGGAGTTCACGGTGATGGTTTCGGTGACTTGCATGGGGAAAACCGCTGAGTTGTCAGGCTGCTTTTAGCAAGCCCGGGCGGGTTGTTCAATAAGGGTTTTCTGGTGAGTGCCTTCGGCACATGTTTTTCCTGGATTGCCAATCCATTCTTTGTTTTCTGGGGAAGGCACCTCTAGAAACTCATTTTCCTCGTCATTCCCCGAGTTTCGCCGAAGGCGGAACTATAGGGGAATCCAACTTCTGCGCGGTGTGGATCCCCCTATAATTCGCTTCGCGAATTCAGGGGATGACGGAGTTTCTAAAACTTGCTTTGCAAGCCTAAGAAACTCCGTCAATTCTCGAACACAAATTTCGTTTCGCCGCGTTTCAGCAGGGCTTCGCTCGAGGGGGTGACGCGGATGACCTTGGGGCCGAGCTTGGGCTGGTATTCTGGCAGGTTCACCTGTTTCGCCTGTTCGGACATGGCCTTCATCAGGCTGAGCTGGGGGCTGACATCGGCGATCACCACGTGTGGCGCCTGGGGGGTGTTGGGGCCGGTGATCCGTTCCGGCGCCTGGGCTACGGCCACGCGCTTGGTGGCCTTGGCGTTGGCCGGGTTCAGCGCGGCGGGAACGGGAGCGGCA
>JAFLCR010000228.1 GCA_017302755.1 Alphaproteobacteria bacterium | reverse complement strand
AGGCACTCAATGATGCTTAAGGCATCTTCCGCCCCGCGCTTTTCACAATCGAACGCATGATCCTGCTTCTTCTCTTCGCGATCTGATCGGCGCGGCGGCAGCTGCACCTTGCCGCAATGGCGACACAGCTTGAACCCCGGCCGCTGGCTTTCCTTATCCGCCACCTTAAAGTTTTCACCCGCCTTGCCCAGCTCGCCGAAATTAATATCCCGGAAATTCGCGCGCGTAATAAATTCAAAACCGAAGGGCAGGCTATCTGTCCTGATCCGCCATGCATGGCGCACATCCGCCGGGTCAACGTCCACCAGTAGCTGTCGGGTATAGAACTTCGGCTCGCGATCTTCCGCGCTATCGTCAATCCGCACCCGCGTATCGTCGCTATTCGCAATCGCCTGTTTGAAGCGCAGCAAGGGCCGGCGCTGTGAAATATTGCTCCACATCGCATCACCACAACGCGGACAGTTGGCGTGAGTATCGGTATGCTGATGCTCTTCACCCTGCGACCCCAACAGCTCCATGTGATGGCATGCCGGGCACAAACGCCAATCTTCCAGGTTGGCCAGACTCATATTGATCTGGTCTACCTCCACCCGCCGCTGATTCGCATAGAAGCGATTTTCCGGCGCGAACTCAGAGATTGCCGAAGACGCAGGGCGCTCGTATTTAATCGCAGGCAGCGCCACGTAAGCACCTTCGCCCACATCGTCACTACCCTTCTTGCGCCACAACACCGACTTCAATTCCACGCCCGCTTCCGGGAACGCGTAATTCGGAATCAAGCCGGCATCCGTGAGCGTGTTGAGCAGCTCACGCTGATTGATCTCCTTCACCAACATCAACGCGCCCTGCCGCTCGCGGTCAAACTGATCTATTTCAGCCTTAGTCGCCTCGTCCTGCGGCTTCGCCTTGAGTGTCTTTATTTTGTCCTTGCAGGCGTTGGCGCGCTTGCGATGCTGTTCTCGTTCGAAGGCGAGGCCCTCCAGCAGCTTGAGTATCGATAACCGTAAACCATCCAGTTCCTCGGTGCCAGTATAAAAAGCCTTCAGGCGATCCTGAATTCGCGTCGTCGCCTGCTTCCCTAATAGTTGGATGAACGCCGCCAGCAAGCGAGGCTCATTCGTCAGTACATGCTCAAGGAAGGTGTAGGGGAAATGGCCCGAGGCATTCTTGTCGATGGCATCCAGCGCTTCGGAAGTTTTCTCTGGCAGGGCATCGTCATCAATCCCACTTGCCACCCAGTCATCCAGACAAAAAGCCATCATCTGCCGCCGCAACACATCGGCGGCCTGCAAGAAAATCCCCGGCGGCGCCACCTCCCCAGCCAGCATTTCCTCGGTTTCCTCGAAGAAATACAGATCGTGAGGGCTGCTGCCATCGGCAAGCGTCGTGGCGAGCGCATTACCGTCGCGTCGCCCGGCACGGCCGATCCGCTGTAAAAAACTTGCCTGATTCGGCGGCACCGAACACAGCATCACTGCCGACAGATCGCCGATATCCACGCCCATCTCCAGTGTCGGCGTGGCGGAAAGCAGGTTTTCATCCCACTTCTGCGGGTTTTTCGTCTTGAACCGAACTTCCAGCGCCTCACGCTCGGCACGCTCAAGCAAACCCGTATGTTCCGCCGCAATCACCCGGCGCAAATCCCCCGTACTGAAACGCTCGGCCAGCCAACCGCCCGCGCTCGCCTGACGCGTATAGGTAAAGCCTGGCGCATCCAGACACGGCATCCCGAGCAACGCCTCTGCCACATCAGCCGGTGCATGAATGTATCGCTTGCCGTCATCACTCACCAGGCGCACCAAGGCGGTGGTGAGCTGCAAACACTCTGCAGACAGCGCCACAGATTTTCCCTGCTGCCCGCCATCAAATTCACGCAAGAGGCCTGCTGCCACCAAGCAACGAATTGCCTCACGATAAATCGGCTCCGCCATGTCCGCACTGATCAGCATCTGCTGTCCCAGACAGGCAGCCATCCAGCGTTCGTACCAGGTCTGCTGGCGCGTATTGATCAGCTTGTCAAAATGCTGGTGCGTCCCAAGCGTCAGGTAAGTCGGTCGTGGCGTGCGCTCCCCCATGGCGGGCAGCCATTCATTGCGCGACATGGCAAAGCCAAAAATATTCCCGTCTTCCGCAAAGCGCGCCAGTTCCGGATGCGACACCGCCCCTCGCTGCCGCAAGTTGCTCAAGAACCCCCACAGCCATTGCTGCAGCGGCCCGCGCTCCAGTCCGTGCGCGCCAAACTGCTCGCGCAGCACCGGCAGCAATGCGTCGGCCACCTCCTGCACCAGCACACTATCCGGCGCTAACACAGCCTTGCCTACGCGCTCCAGCGTGCGTCCGCGCTGGCTCTGATAGGTAAAGTCTGAGAATGCCTGCCACATCAGCCGTTTCTGCACGCGCCCCGGCAATCGGCTATTGGTGGGCAGCTTCCCTTTCTTCAGCAACTCATCCGTCCAGTCACGCTGCCACAGCATGTTTGGGCCGATGAATTCTGCGACGAAATCCTCTTTGCTCAGCATCGCCAAGGGAGAACCCGGCTCAAGCCAAATCTCACCGAAACGCACCAGAAACTCCGGCCAAGCAATCGACGGCTTGGCTGTCGCATCTATCGCTTTAGCCATCGCCGTTCGTAGCGTGTTGCTGTAGGTGCGGGCCGTAAAAAAGCCAGCCCGATGCGCGGCATCCTGCACCGAGTCCGAAAATGCGATCAGCTTCTTGTCGTCATTGAAGGGGCTCGCCCAAGAATGCTCAATCACTTGCGAGCCCAGTGTGGAGTTTCGCGCACCCAGCAGAATCAACCGGTCACGCGCACCACACGCGGGGCACGTGCTGTCATGCCAGTTGTAGGCCATGTTCCCGCGCTGGCTGTTGCGCACCCCCGTGGTTCGAAACACGCGCACCAGCTCTTCATTGCCGCAGGCATTGCAGATTTCGCCATTGCCCTGCATGTGGCCGCAGCCACAGCACAGCAGTTGCGGCACGCCCTCCACAGGTGATTGCGAAGATTGCAGCTTGCCTGGATAAAGGCGTACCACATCGGCGCTGCCGCCAAACCACGCG
>JAFLCR010000227.1 GCA_017302755.1 Alphaproteobacteria bacterium | reverse complement strand
TCTTCCGTGATGGGATCATTGGGGTCGAGATTCACGTCCCCTCCGCGCGAGTGATAGTAAAACTCGAAGAAGCTGAGCAGCGGCGTATCGGGATAAACATCTTTCAGAAACAGCGCATCGCCCCATCCGGGGTGAGTTACCGCGACGTCGGGCACGAAACCTTCCGCCTTCAGTCTTTTCAGATGGCGCCACACTTCCTGCCCGCAGAGAATGCCGCGCTCCAGGCCGATGATATAGCGGTGCGTCGGCGCCTGCGGCTCGCGCTGTGGCTGGTATTCGATTTTGCGCACGCCAGGGATCTCGCCTTTTTTCGGCTTGGTGACGAAGACGACCTTATTGTTGGAATCCTCGGCGAATTTCCGGCACAGATGCTTGAACTGGCCGGGCATATTGGGGTGCATGAAAAGCAGGTTCATCGGCGACGGCTGTTTCAGTCAAAGAGATGGATTTTTTAGCATATGACACTAAAGGCTCAAGGGAAACCCGCACGAGCGGGTTAAGTCCCGAAGGCGCTGTATCCAAACCGCGCCAGCGCGGGCTGCGCTGCCTCATGCAAGGAGGCAACGACCTGGGAGTCTTCGTTTTTCCATCGCCCCAGCGAGGAGGGAATATCGACCAGGGAGGTCAGGTTCTCCGCATCTCCCGCAAGTTCTGCCCATGCGATCAATTGTTGGATGGTGTCTGTAGGTTTCAGGCATAAATCCTCGAAACGCAGGCGCAGATAGCGTTCTTTCAGCGTTTTTTCTCCCCAATCCGCCACATCCCCGTTTGCTCGCGCCCACAGCCGGATTGCATGGGCGGGCGAGAAGTGATCGTAGGATTCATCGAAATAAGCTGTAAAATGCTTGATCGGCTGATTCTGGTTGCCGGAAAACGCCATGTCCTTCCCGTCGCGCACCAGATGGATGAAGCGAAAATCCGGGAACACTTGGTGGATGAGCGGCAGCACATACATGCTGCGCGGGTTCTTCCAACCCCATCCCTTCGCGCCGCGCGGCGCCTCGGCGCGGTAGCGACGGATGATAGCCTGGATTTTTTCCACCGCCTCGTCCCACGGCCCCGGCCCGAGATCGGCAAGATTGTAATTGAGCGAGCGCGTGCGCGAAAGCAGCGGGTTGATGGCTTCGTCGAGAAAAGGCTCGAAATCCATCGCGTCTCCGGCTTCGTTGAGGTTGCGGCCCATGAATACGCCACATTGCCCCAGCACGGCATGCACCACCCGCGTGCCTGAGCCGCCCGTGCCGCCTATCACGAAAGGAGAGGAGGAAGGTTCCAAAAAAAAGCGTTTGAGCAAAGAAATGGCCATGGTCAGGACATAAGAAATTGCAGGAGATTGATGATCGCGGCTGTTGCCAGAACCGTGAAGGTAAGAGCCATGCCGATGATGCGGAAAATACGCTTGCCGCTTCGGGCCTCATGCACGAGATAGCTGTAAAGATGCGAACATCTTCCCAGCAGCAGCGCGACATACAGCAGCCCGATGATCCAGGGATTCATCGCATGCCATTCCGCCAGGAACAGCAAGAAAATGGCGAAGGGAATGTATTCCGCGAAATTGGCGTGCGCTCTCAGGCGGCGCATCAGTTCGGGATCGTCGCCATGGCCGAGAGGCTGCTTTTTTTCTGTACGGCAGCGGATGACGTGAATCGAGAGAAGCACGAAGATCAACGCAAACACGGAGGCAAAGAAGGTAGTGACAGGAACGGTCATGACAGCTTCTCCATGAAAGGATCGATGCGGAAATCCACGATGCCGCCCTCGCGCATATTGGGCTCCGGCATCACCTTGAACACACAGGCATCCACGATGCGGTGCAGATAGGTGCGCTCGCCGTGCACCATGCCCGACGCACCGCAATTCGCATAATACGTGCCCGGCAGCAAGAGGCACGCGAATTCAAAGCTGACGCGGAAATGGCTTCCCGCCGGCGCTTCGGCGATGACGTCCTCCGGCCCTGCCGTGCCGCTGCCGCCGAGCTCGATGCCGCTCTTGGTCTTGAACATCATGCCGCAGCGCAGGCCGTAGGCGGGTTCGGAAAGCGTGACATCGTAGGTGAACACATAACGCTCGCCGCGCGTCAGCATGTTCACCGTCTCGCCCGCAAGCGTGGTGATGCGCGGATTCTCCAGCAGCGCCCCGCGCTGGTCGTAAACCACCTGGCTCTCCGGAGTCAGCGCGGTATCCAGAAACGCCTCCTCCTTCACTGCCGCTTTGGCCGCCTGCGGCATGAAGCTCCCTTGCCGGATGCCGGCGCGTATCGCCTCCTGCCGCGCAGGATCGGCAAAAATCAGCTTGTGATAGGCCGCCACCACCGTTTTCGGCGCGCCGTCCAGCAGCAGGTCGCCGCCATCGAGCAGCAAGGCGCGATCGCATAACTCCACCACTGTCTGCGCAGAATGCGACACGAACAGGATGGTGCAGCCGCGCTCCTTCATGGCCTGCAGCCGCGCGAAACATTTGCGCTGGAACGCCTCATCGCCCACGGCGAGCGCTTCGTCGACGATCAGAATATCCGGCTCCACGCTCACCGCCACGGCGAAGGCGAGGCGCAGGAACATGCCGCTCGAATACGTCTTCACCGGTCTATCTAGGAATGCGCCGATGCCTGCGAAAGCCTCGATCTCCGGCAGCTTCGCGCGCACCTCATGCGGAGAGAGGCCGAGGATCGCGCCGTTCAAGAACACGTTATCACGGCCCGAGAATTCCGGGTTGAACCCCGCGCCAAGCTCCAGCAGCGCCGACACACGCCCGTTGACATTCACACTGCCGCCCGAAGGGCTGACCGTACCGCAGATAAGCTGCAGCAACGTCGATTTCCCCGAGCCGTTGCGCCCGATGATTCCCACCGTTTCGCCGCGCCTGAGTGTGAAGGAAACGGGATTCAGCGCTTTCACCTCGCGGTAAAAATTCCTGCGCCCGCGAAAAAGCGATTGCTTCAGCCGGTCCAATGGCTGGTTGTAAAGCAGGTAATTCTTCGTCAGGTTCTCGGCGGTGATCACCATCTCCCTCCCCCCTTGCGGGCTCGCGCTCTCCTGAGCATGCCGGGTGACATGTTCAGGGAGGCGAGAGGTGGGGTGGGGGTAAGCGC
>JAFLCR010000226.1 GCA_017302755.1 Alphaproteobacteria bacterium | reverse complement strand
GTCAGCAAATCCGAAATCTCGCCGGATGGTTACCAGTTCCTTCCTTATGATTACAGCGACAGGGGCGGGCTTTTGCCCAAGCTTATCTTCGGCTTTGACAGTGACCGCTATCGCGGCGTGCTGAAAAAGGATGGCTACCGCCACCGTTTGCCCGAAACGGGCCAGCGCTATCAATCGCCGCAATTCGTCGCCTGGGTGATTCCATGACGGAGAAAGCGCAGGCGTTGCATGCGATTGTCGCGCAGATGCGGGAAGCGGGGCTGACGCCCCCTGATGTGGCGCGCGCCTGGGAGGAAACCGCCGCGCCGCAGGCACCTGTGAAAAAGCCGGATTTCAGCGAGATTGCGCCGCGCGTCTTCGGCTGGCTGGGAGCGGCGTTTGTGATGGCGGGCGTTGGCGTCTACACCGCCAATTTCTGGGACGAGATGGGGGCGTTTGGCCGTGTCGCTGTGACGCTTGGCGTAGGATTTCTGCTGAATGTCATCGCCATCGTCTGCATCCGTGACGGGCGTTATTCAAGGGCGGAAATGCCCCTGATTTTCTTTTCCGCCATCATGCAGACCTCGGGCTGGTTTGTACTGATTCATGAGCTTTTCCCGCACGGCGACAATCCGCAGAAAGCCGTGGCGGCGGTGGCCGCGGTCATGGCCGCGATGCAGGTGGGGCTTTATAGTTCTTTCAAGCGCACGGACCTGGCGTTCACCACAATTTTCTTTGCTTTTGCCTTCCTGCAGGCGGTGCTTGACCTTCTGGGGGTGCATGAACGTTATGTGGCGTTCCTGCTCGGCGGGGCGCTGATTGTGGCGGGCTCCTGGCTGGCGCGCACGCCCCATGCCGTGCTTGCGATCGCCGCCTATGCGTTCGGCGCGCTGTGGTTCAATCTCGGCTTGTTTGAGATCATCCGGCGGGTGACGAATGAAGGATGGGCGGGGCTGCTCGCGGGCATGTCCGTCATGTCCTTCGGCTGGGCGATGACCCAGGGCGGCGACAGGCGGCTGACGGGGCTGGCCTATTTCTTCGGCTCTATCCTCTTTTTCGCCGGGTTGTTCGACCTGGTGGAGGGCACGGCATTTGAGTTGCTTTATTTCGGGGCGGCGATCGGCATGGTCTATGTCTGCACCGTGCTGCGCAGCAAGGCGATTCTCTTTACCAGCATCTGCGCGCTGCTTGGCTATATCGGCTATTTCACGGCCCAGCATTTCGCCAATTCGCTCGGCTGGCCGCTGGCGCTGGTGCTGATGGGGCTGGGCTTCTTCGGCGTGGGGATGATGGCGGTGAAGGTAAAGAAGAAGTATCTGGCCTAAGCGCGACGGGCCACACGGCACGAAGGAATATCAAAAGCGGCGGTCTGGCGCGTTCCCACATCCTCTGCCGGAGATTGGAAGCTGTGGGCCTCGTCCTTGTGGCCATGGGGATCGGTGACGGTGATGTGGCAGTTCAGACTGTTATTCAAGGTAAGTTTGTAGCCGGTCCAGTATGGTGCGCCGTTCTGGCTGTGTCCGATGACGTCGCCCACGAAGTCGACGCAGTTCGTATTGAGGATGTTGAAACCATGATTGATGCCGGCGGCAACGGCAATATTGCCTCTGCCATCATGGTAATCGTAGGTGAGGAGGGAATGGTCGTGCGCATCCCAGAGCGTCACGGTCAACGGTTGGCCGTGGCGGATTAAAGCGAAGCTGCAATAAAAGGCGTATTCAGTAGGCATCGTTTTCCCTGTTTTCGATTATTATACAGGAAAATATGACGGATTCATGACGCGGCTTACCCGAATTTGATCGCTTCCTCCGCGGCTTTCATCAGGGCTTTGGCTTTGTTGCAGCTTTCTTGATATTCGGCCTCCGGGTCGCTGTCGGCGACCACGCCGCCGCCGGCCTGGATGTGCAGCTTGCCGTTCTTGATGAGCCCCGTGCGCAGCGTGATGCAGGTGTCCATCGCCCCGGAGCCGGAGAAATAGCCGACGCAGCCGGCGTAGAATTTGCGCTTCATGCCTTCGAGCTCGTCGATGATCTCCATGGCGCGGATTTTCGGGGCGCCGGAGACGGTGCCTGCGGGGAAGCCCGCCATGAGGGCGTCTATGGCGTCCTTATCGGTTGCGATGTCGCCTTCCACGTTGGAGACGATGTGCATGACGTGGGAATAATATTCGATCACCATGCGCTCGGTGACTTTCACGGAGCCGATCTTCGCCACGCGGCCCACGTCGTTGCGGCCGAGGTCGAGCAGCATGAGATGCTCGGCGATTTCCTTCGGATCGGCGAGGAGGTCGGCGGCCAGAGCCTTATCCTCGGCGTCGTCCTTGCCGCGCTTGCGCGTGCCAGCGATGGGGCGGATCGTCACCTTGCCGTCGCGCAGGCGCACCAGGATCTCGGGGCTGGAGCACACCAGCGAGAATTCCGGCAGTTGCAGATACACCAGAAACGGTGAGGGGTTCAGGTGGCGAAGCGCCCGGTAAAGCGCGAAAGGCGGGAAGGGGAAATCCGCCGTGAAGCGCTGCGAGGGCACGACCTGGAAGATGTCGCCTGCCGCGATGTACTCCTTCGCCTTCAGCACCATGCGGTGGTAGTCCTCGCGCGTCATGTTGGGCGTGAAGGTGACTTCCTGCGCCGCGAGCGGGTAGAGGTTGCTGTTGAAGGCGCTGCGCTTCTCCAGCCCGCCGACGATGCCGGTAAGGCGTTCCTGCGCCGCCACATACGCCTGTGCGGCGGAGATGTCCTTTTCCGGCCAGACGGGAGTGATGACGAAGATCGCGTCGGCCACGTTATCGAAGATCGCGGTCACGGTGGGGCGGATGAAGACGGCGTCCGGCACCCCGAGCAGATCGGGGTTCTTGTCGGGGATGTTTTCCACCTGGCGGATCATGTCGTAGGCCATGAAGCCGGTGACGCCCGCCGCCATCGGCGGCAGCTCGGGCGGCGTATCCATGCGTGAATCATTCACCAGCTTGCGCAGGGCGTCGAGGCTTTTGCCCGGGCAGGCCTCGCGCGAGGCGACGATGCCGTTCTTGAGGCGCAGGATCTCGCTTTTCTTGCCTTCGCATTGCCAGATCAGGTCCGGATGGAAGCCCAAAATCGAGTAGCGGCCGCGCACCGCGCCG
>JAFLCR010000225.1 GCA_017302755.1 Alphaproteobacteria bacterium | reverse complement strand
ACCCCACACCGTCATTGCGAGCGCAGCAAAGCAATCCAGCCTCGCTGCGCAACGTACAGACATCACAGAAGGAAAGATCCTTCTTTTTGTGAACAAAAAGAAGCAAAAAAACTTTACCCTTACTCATTAATTGTAATATGTATCATATTGAAATTCTCGAAGGCAAGAGCGTTACCGATGCCCCAACCTCTTCGCGGCAGGCTATCAGAGGGAACCACGCAGGGTAGCCACGTACTTCGTGCAAGACTTAATTGCGCGGCGTTGATAGGAATACTTGTGGCAGAATGGGCGTCTTTAGAAGATAATCTCACATTCATGTTTGGAATTGCCACTGCAGATATAGTTCGCGAACCTTCTCCATCGTTTATATTTCATCCAGTAGCAATGGCGGTAATGTCTACACTAGATAGTTTGAATGCGCGATTGAACGTAATATCAACATCACTTGAGAAAATCTTACCTCAGGACCAACAAAATGAATTTGATACTCTTGCGACTTCCATTCGCAAGCTCGCACGTTCACGAAATCTGGTCGTTCACGGTCAGTGGGGCATAAATGCTCGATATCCAAATGAAATTATTTTGATCGAGAATAGAGAAAATTACATTCTATATAATGAAATTGATTTCAATGATATAATAGACAGAATTATTAGAAAATCTGGTGATATTCTGCAATTTTCTCATAATGTACAAGAATATTTGACTTCCCAATAATCCCGCGCGGTTTCAGCGAGGCGTAGGGTGCAATGTCCCTTTGGCATTGCACCACACCATCGCAGCCAACTCCAAGATGTGCCCCCCGACGTATGCAGCGCGCGGGGTTATCCCCTAGGCGCCGCCAGCAATTCCTTCAGTGCATCATCGATGAAAGTCGCATCCGCCGGATTGAGCCCCAGCGCACCCGCCGCATGGCCCCAGATCGACGGGATCGGCCGGCATTCGGCATTGGGCATGCGGCGCACCTCGCCTTCGACATCGGCCACGGTGAAATACAGATCCGTTGCGCTCGGCATCACGATTGCCCGTGCCGTGATGGCGCCTAATGCTCGCTCAAGGTCTCCATTGTAGAGTTCATTATTGCTGATGTCCGAATGCTGCCAGCTCCAGAGCATCGCAAGCAAATCATTGGCGTCCCGCCCCAGGAACAGGCCCTCCCACATGCCAACCAGGAAATCCTCCAGCGAGGCAAATCCCATCGCGAGATCGACCTTCTCCCGATAGAACGCCTGCGAGAATCCCCACCCCGCGTACACGCGGGAAAACGCTCGCAGCCCCTTCGTCGGCGGGCGATCGTACCACCCGTTCTGCCATGCATCGTCCGCGGTCAATGCAGCCTTCACGCCCTCCAGAAAAACGAAGTTGTGGCGCGACGTCTTGGCTGTTCCGCAAAAGGGCGCGATGCGCTGCACCATGTCGGGGAACAGCGCTCCCCAATGGAACGCCTGCTGCGCACCCATCGAGAATCCCGTCACCAAGGCAATCGCCTCGACCCCGAATCTCTCTTTCAAAAGACGACGCTGCACCCGGACATTGTCGCAGAGCGTGACCTGCGGAAACCGCGCCCGGTCATACGGCGCCGGGTGGTTGCTCGGCGACGACGACAACCCGTTCCCGAACATATTGGGGATGACGATGAAATACCTGGACGGATCGAGCGCCTTGCCTTCGCCGATCATCCACTCGTTCTCTGTGTGCTGCGCCGAATACCAGGTCGGGCAGATGATCACATTGTCCCGCCGGGCGTTGAGCGCGCCATAGGTCTTGTAGGCAAGCCTGGCACCCCGCAGGGTCATGCCCGATTGCAGCACCACGTCGCCGGCTTCGAACACGTCGAAATCCGCCATGTCTGCCTCCCCTGCCGGCGACAACGAATGTCGCGCACGCCGCCCAGTGGTTCAGGAAGCGCCGCCATCGACAGCGCCGAAGAATTGCGCAGTTAGAATATTCCCGTCATGGCGCATCCTGCAACGCCTATCGCCCTGCCCGTCATCAGCAACGGCAGCCGCCTGCGCGAATTGCGCGGCGCCCAGGCCTCCAGCCCCACGCCTGCGCCGCAAGCAGCCGGCCCAGCCATCCGTGCTCGACCCGCACCAACCCATCGCCGGAACCCCGGCAACCACGCAATCAGGCAAAAGCCCGCAACCGCCGCCCCGTCTCTTCCACAAGCCGCTCCACCAGCTCCGCGGCGGTCGTTTCCCGCGCCAGCGCCGCCGACTGGCCGGAAAACAGCACCGTGAACGCTCGGTCGCCAGCCGCGCCGAGCGGCGACGTCAGGCTCAACTGGGCCGGGATCGGCAGCGGCGCCAGCCCCGAGGCCGCCAGTTCGTCCACAAGCCTGTTCCGGATGAAACGCGCCGGCCGCCCGCTCACCATGTCGGTCACCACCGTGCAGGATTCGTCCGCCTGAGCCAGGGCCGCGCGGTGCGCGTCGAGCATGTTGGCCTCGGCGCACCGCATGAAGGCGGTGCCGATCTGCACGGCGCTCGCGCCGAGCATGAATGCCGCCGCAGCCGTGCGACCATCAGCGATGCCGCCTGCGGCGATCACCGGAACGCCAACCGCGTCGACAACCTGCGGCAGCAACGAAAGCAGCCCGGCCTGCATGCCGATACTGGCCCCGGTGAAGGTGGCGCGATGGCCGCCGGCCTCGCTCCCCTGCGCGATCACCGCGTCAACGCCACGCTTCTCCAGGATGCGCGCTTCGGCCACCGTCGTCGCACTCGATTGGATGAAGATCCCGGCGGACTTGAGCGTGTCGACAACCTCCTGGTCCGGCAGGCCGAAATGAAAGCTCACCACCTCCGGCTTCTGCGCCAAAAGCATCGCAAGATGCTCCGGGCTCACGTCGCTCACCATGCCGCGCGGCTCCGGCACCGGCCCCAGCCCATGGCCGTCGTAATGCGGCTGAAGCTGCTGCCGCATCGCCGCGCTGGCCTCGGCGGTGAACTGCGGCTCCGGCCAGAGAGGATAATTGACGTTGAGGCTGCCGGCGCTCAGCTGCCGAAATCCGGCAATCCTCCGCGCGGCCTCCTCCGCGGTCAGGCCCCACATGCCCATGCCGCCAAGGCCGCCCGCAGTGGCAACCGCGGCTGCCAACGCCGGTGTCGTAA
>JAFLCR010000224.1 GCA_017302755.1 Alphaproteobacteria bacterium | reverse complement strand
TAATATGCCCGATAAGAAAGAATGAAATATTCTTAGCTTTGGCAATCTGAATAATTGCAGCGGTTGATTCGCGAAGCTGTGAAACACTTCCAGGGCTGGATTCATGCATACCACGCGGAATTTGAGAGCAGATTGCGCCGCGTTACCACTGCTAAAGAGCGGAAGGATGGCCCCCTCACGGGGCCAGCCTTCATCCGAAGCCTGAAGTAACAAAACCATTTTGCTCTCCTTAAACCCATTTTTTAAGGAGACCAACATGACCACTTCCACCCTCATCGACACCACCCTCGCAACCTACCGCTACACTGCGGGCGCGCTGTTGCACGCGGGCGCCAAGCTTGACCGCGTCGAGCACGGCGTTCCGCAGGACGAAAGCGTGCTGCAGCACGCGCAGACCGTACTGCATGGCCAAGCCGCCGCCATCGAGCTCGCACTCGACCAGGCGATCACGGTCCACGGCCAGCACTCGCAGGAAGCGATTCGCCTGAAGACGCAGCTTCTCGGCTACAACACCGCCATCACGGGCGTGCAGGAAACCGAGGCCGCACTGCGCCTCTTCGCCAACCTCAACCCCGAATGGGATCTGGACTGGCAGAGCAGCTCCGCGCTTCACGGCAATACGATTCCGCTGAACGGCGCGGTGCGCCTGCTGCGTGAATCCGCACCCGACCTGGCGCGGCAGCTCGAACAGATCAACGAGGCCGTGGCCGTGCTGCGCGAATATAACGGCATCCGCCGCGACGTCCGCGAGAGCAACCCGCTCGACGAAGCCGCGCTCGCCGAGCGCAACGCCTTCCTCGAGCAGACGGCGCTGCGCGTCACCGCTTCGCACGCCGCGCTGGCCCTGGCTCCATCCGGCGGCGCCACCGCCATCACCGCGTAACGGAGGATGCCATGACCCGGATCGTTCCCGAAGCCAGGCTTCACGCCCGGCTCCATAAGATCGCCGTCGTGCTGCGCTTTCTCGGCGGCAGCATCCACGCCAACCTCTCGCGCCGCGACGCGCGCCAGAAAAACGGCGCGTTCAGCGAGCAGGTGCCGGAAGGCATCACCTACGTCATCTAGTTTACCAGAGAGCGTTTGCCGGGCGGGTTTCAGCCCGCCCGGTTTTTTTTCATCACGATTCCGATTTTTCCATGCCCCATTCCATTCCCCTTCCCGCCCTTGCCCACGTGCTGATGCATTCCCCTCCGCGCCCGAGCGTCTACGAACCTGTCAGCCTCGAATGGCGGAACCTCTGGCAATACCTCGAAGGCAGGCTGCCGGAAGGCGATCCGCTGCTCGCTCCTATTCAAGCGTTTCAGGCCGCGCTTGCCGCGCTTGCCACATTGCCTAACGACGCGTCGCTGTCCCCAGATTATCGCGAAACGCTGCTCGCCGCGCCAGACGCGCTGTTCGCCCCGCTTCATGCGCGCCTGCACGCCGAAGGCAAGCACCCCTTCCTCACCAAACAGGTGAAAGACGCCGGGCAGGCCGTCGAGGGGCTCGCGCATATCTACCGCGTCTCGCAGGGCCGCACCCCGGCGCCAAGCGTCATTCCCGGCAAGAGCGAAACCGCCATCCTCGCGCGCGCAGAGGCGGTAAGCGGCCTGGACGAATCCGCCATCCGACGCGTCGCCGCTTCGCTCGCCAGCGCCGAGGTGACACCGTGACCGATTACTATTACGAGCTGCACCTGCTGACGCGCAGCACCCACACCCTCCTCCATCAACAACCCACGCCTGGGCGCACGCTGTGGCAGGCGTTGAACGACGCCGTCAATTTCCATATCGGCCTGATCAACACCGAAGCCGACGCTCTGCGCCGCACCGATCGCGACGCCTACGAAGCACAGCGCGACACGCGCCATGCAAACATTCGCGCATTGCAGAATTACGGGTCGCAGTTCGCCGATTATTCGCGCGCGCTCACCGAATTCCACGAAGCGGTGATCCACCAGCGCACGCTTTCGCCGGAATCGCGTTCCTGGCTCGAACGCGGCCAGGATTTTCTGGAGGATGCCTTATCCTGGCTGGCCTCCTCGCGCTCAGGCAGACTTCACGAACCGCTGGATGCGACGCTGAGCGACACCCGAGAAAGCCTGGCCCGGCACGACAGGCTGCACGAAGTGACTTTCTCCTTGCCCGTTCGCGTGTTGGAAGCGGTGCGGTAAAACCTATGAAAACATGATCCAAACACGCCTAAAATCCTCTGGAAAAAAAACATCTTTCCGGAAGCGGAAAAACTGGATTTCTTAAGCATTTCGCGTATAGTAAGGGGCATGTCTACTACCGCGCCCAGGCGCTTACGTCCTTTATTCTTTTTTACCCTCGCCACCCTGTTGGCGCCCTGCGCCGCCCTGGCGACCCCTTCGACATCCGTCAAGCCTTACGGCGCGAAGTCCGTGGTTCCTACTTCCGTGTCCTCGCTGTCGGACGACATGCTGCTGCGCGAAGCCAAGCGCTGCACCGCCTATTTCGACCTCATGGAACGCCGCACCGGCATCCCCTCGCAGCTGCTCGGGTCGATCTCGGTTGCCGAATCCGGCCGCTGGCATGACGGGCTGAACATCCGCATCCCCTGGCCGTGGACGATCAACGCCGAAGGCAAGGGCCAGTACTTCACCACCAAGGCCGAAGCCATCCGCACCGTGCGCCAGCTTCAGGCGAAAGGCGTAAAGAGCATCGACGTCGGCTGCATGCAGGTGAACCTCATGCACCACAAAGAGGCATTCGCCAGCCTCGACCAGGCCTTCGACCCCTATTACAATATTTCCTACGCCGCCAAATTCCTGCGCAGCCATTTCGATGAAACGCGCTCCTGGCCGAAAGCGGTCGCCTATTATCATTCGCAGACGCCCGAACGCGGCGGCCCCTACGCCAAGCGCGTGATGGGTTATTGGCGCGAACACCTGACCCGCGCCCGCCTGCTGACCGGCAACGCCTATTCGCCCCTGCTCGCCGCCCTGCCGGATATGGATCTGCCGGTTGAAGACGAGATGAGCGACAAGGAACGCGCCCGTGAAGCCGCGCTGGCCGAACGCCGCAAGTCAAAAATCATTGTGGTTGGCTCGGACGGAAAGGCGAAAAGCTCAACCCTGGAATCCACCTCGCACGGCGTAAAAGTGGTGCGCGGCTCCGGCCCCACCAAGAGCGTGGCCGCAACCCAACC
>JAFLCR010000223.1 GCA_017302755.1 Alphaproteobacteria bacterium | reverse complement strand
CGATCTGCTGTAGAAGCGTCGTCTTGCCGGAACCGGACGGGCCGACCAGCGCCACCGTCTCGCCGGGCTTGATGACGAGGTCGAGCTTTTTCAGCACCTCAAGCTTCGTATCGCCCTGGCGGTAGGATTTCACCAGCTCGCGAACCTGCAGAATCGGCCGGGCGTAAGCGTCATTCATAGCGCAGCGCCTCCGCCGGTTCGACCCGCGCCGCCTTCCAGGATGGGTAAAGCGTCGCCAGCAGGGAAAGCACGAGGGCCATGACAATCACCGCCGCCACCTCGCCGTTACGGATCTCCACCGGCATAGTGGCAAGGAAATAGATTTCATCGGGAAACAGCTTCGCCCCTGTCAGCTTCTGCAGGAATTGGCGGATGGATTCGATGTTGAGGGCAAACGCCAGCCCCAGCAACCCGCCCGCCAGCGTGCCCAGCACGCCGATCGTGGAACCGGCCAGCAGGAACACGCGCATCACGCTGCCCTTGGATAAGCCCATGGTGCGTAGAATGGCGATGTCGCGGTGTTTGTCGTTTACCAGCATGATGAGGCTGGAGATGATGTTGAACGCTGCCACCAGGATAATCATGGTGAGAATCAGGAACATGACGTTGCGCTCCACCTGCAGCGCACCGAAAAGCTGGCCATTGGAGCGCTGCCAGTCGAACACCCGGTGCCCCGCCTCCAGCTGCTTGCCGAGCACTCCCGCCACGTCGTAGGCATCGTCGATGTTCTCAAGCGACACTTCCACCGCGCTGACTGCATTGCCAAGCATGAAATAAACCTGCGCGGCTTCCATCGGCAGCAGGATGAGGCTGGAATCGTATTCAAACATGCCGACTTTGAAGAGGCCGGCGATCTTATACGCCTTCACCCGCGGCACCATGCCCATCACGGTGGCCCGGCCCTGGGGCGAGATGATGGTGATGTTGTCGCCAAGTTTAAGCCCTAGCTTGAAGGCGAGTTTCTCGCCGATTACCGCTGATTCTCGACCAGTGAATTCGTCCCACGAGCCTTCGATGAGCCCCTGTTTCAGCATGGGCTTGGTGGCAACATCCTCGGGCCTGATGCCCCGCACCAGCGCGCCGCTGCTGGCATAGTCGGAAGTGGCCATCACCTGCCCATCCACAATCGGGATGGCGGCGGTGACGCCTTCAATTTCCTTCGCCTTGGTGATAACGGCGTCGTAATCGTGCAGCATCGGCTCATAGGCGTAAACAGTCACATGGCCGTTCATGCCGAGAATGCGGCCCAAAAGCTCCGTGCGAAACCCGTTCATCACCGACATGACGACAATGAGCGTGGCTACGCCGAGCGCGATGCCGACGAGCGAAAACCCGGCGATGACCGAGATGAACCCTTCCTTGCGACGGGCACGCAGGTAGCGGAAGGCAATGAGGCGTTCGACGGAGGAAAACATGAAAAAGGGCCGCGTGCAGAAATATGTCAGCTGCATATAGCATGGGCAATGATGGCTGTCATGCGCATCAGCTCACCTAGAATGGACAAATGATTCGTGGACGAAATAATTTACATTTGTTTTTCGGATAATATCGCTTGCCTCTCTGTTTTTTTATACGCAATCTCCTGATGCTCTTTTCAATTTCACTCAGGAGATACTTCATGAAGCTTTCCCTTGCCAGTTTGGCTTTTACAGCAAGCATGGTCCTCAGCACCGCCGCTTTCGCGGATGCGGACGATACGAAATGGATCAATAAATGCGTGCTCGACAACGTCAAGGAAGGCCAGACGACAGAGACCGTTCAGAAATATTGCGAATGCATGAACAGTAAGATGAGCGATAGCGAGACGCAGTCCATCAGCGAATGGGAAAAAACCCACAAAGCCGAAGAAGAAGAATGCTCCAAGGCTTCCGGCTGGAAGAAGTAATTATTTCATAAAAAAAGCACGGACCGCGAAGGCTGTCCGTGCTTTTTTTATATATGCCCCCCTTCCCACAAAAAGGCTTATTCGATGCGGATATGCAGCATGCAGGCAAGGGTACGGTTCGCCACGTATTCCGCAGTACCCGGCGTCCCCGTCCCTCCGGTGTCAGAGTCTGCCGTCAGACAGTTTGCAAAAGGATTCCCCAGCCAAACCCATCCCCGCACGCTGCCTTGCGAGGCAATGCCGTCATCCAGCTTGGTATCGAGATAACGCGCATCAAGGGGACTGATGCAGGGGCCGTGCCATGGAGCAGCTGACATAAAAAAGCGCAGCAATATCGCATTGAACTGATTCCACCGGAACTCATAGATGGGATAGCTGCCGTTGACGATCATGTCGCAATTGCCCAATTTCGTCTCCTTGTAATTCACTCCATCCTCAACAAGAAGGCGGGATTGGATCAATTGCTGCATGAACTCCCATTGCTCACTTACCCCTTGGACGATTTCATCACCATTGCCATTGACGGCAAAGCCCGCCTGGGTTGCGTGCGGGCAATCACCGGGGATGCAGTTGTATTTATCCCGGAAGGCGATGTAGCCAAGCTTCATGCGCGTCACATCGTCAACCACGGATTGCAGTTGAGAGTTGCGAATGATCTCCTGACCCGCGATGACGCCCCCTACAAGAAGGCCAATAATGACCAACACAATGGATAACTCTACTAACGAAAAGCCTTTATCCTGGTCGTGAATGTGGGGCATCGTCATCTCCAGTCAGATTTTACAAATATATCAGCATCATAGAAGATCGCACCCCGAGAGTGCCAGTCGAAATATTTTACAGGCAAGACGTTAAAGAAAGGCTCAAGGAATCAGCCTTCCAAGTGCTCCCTCGGCGCTGATTTCCTGCTTTTCGCCCGTTTTTCGGCATTTCAACTCCACCACACCGTTGGCGATGCCCTTGGGGCCGACCACCACCTGCCAGGGCAGGCCGATCAAATCCATGGAGGCGAATTTGGCCCCGGCCCGTTCGTCGGTGTCGTCGTAAAGCACTTCCACGCCCGCGCCGTGCAACGCGCCGTAGATTTCCTCGCAGGCCTGGTCGCAGGCGGCGTCGCCCTTCTTGAGCGTGATGAGGCCCACCTTGAACGGGGCGACCGGCTCCGGCCAGATGATGCCGTTCTCGTCGTGGCTCGCCTCGATGATCGCGCCCACGAGACGCGACACGCCGATGCCGTAGGAGCCCATCTCCAACACCACCTCCTTGCCGTCGG
>JAFLCR010000222.1 GCA_017302755.1 Alphaproteobacteria bacterium | reverse complement strand
CACGATGTATTTCACTCCGAAGAACCGTTCCACATAGGGGTGGATGCGCACCTTCTCAAACAAGCGCAGAAAGCTCTCCGCCTGCCCCAGAAGATGGTGGACCGTGCCGTCGGTGTTCACATCGACGCCGTTTTTTTTCTGCACGTCGCGGCAGGTCTGGTAGGCCTGGTCGAGATCGCGGTTCAACTCCGCCAGGAATGCCTTGTCAACCATGTCCGGAATGATCGCCCAGCCCAAACTCTCCATGAGGCTGGCATAGCTGTCGAGGTCACTGGCCTGGAAGGCTTCCTGTTTCAGAGCTGTTTTCATTCGAGCACCGCGTATGAGATTTGGGGTTGGAAGGGAAAACGTTGAATCCTGAGATCGCGGATGCCCGCCGTCTCCAGGAGCGCCAGGGTTTCACCCGGCCATTGCTTCATGCCGAGCTGGTCAAAGGCGATGATCGCGCCTTTGGGCATGCGCGGCAGAAAGGTTTCGATCGCCGCCTTGGTGGGCGCGAACAGATCAAAATCCAGGTAGAGCAGCGATACCAGCAGGTGCGGATTATCCTTCACATAGCCGGGCATGGTTTTCAGCGCGTCGCCTTTCACCAGCTCCACCTTGGGAATATGACCGAGAGGGCGGTAAATATCGAAAATCCGCGCGCATTCCTGAAGATCCTCGTAGGTTTCGGCCTTGAGGCCGCCCTTGGCGACATTGGCATTTTTTGCCTTGGCCTTGTCCTCTTTCGAGACATCGACGAACCCCTCGAAACTGTCGAAGCCTATCACCTTGCGGATATGGTTCAGCGGCTCGAGAATGGCGCTCAGATTCGCCCAGGCCATCAGCCCGCCGCCCATGAAGACGCCGCATTCGACAATCGAGCCGTGCACGTTCAGCACCTGTTCGAACAGCTTGCTCTTGGCCAGAAACCGGCCAATCTCCGCCACGGGCACGTATTTCGGAAAGGCGCGCAGCTTGTCGAGATTCCCGCCGACGCCCTCGGTGAAGTAGCGGGCAAGCTCCTCGTAATACTCACCGTCTTTCTTCGTCTGGTTTTCCGGCAGATGAACTTTGAATTTCTCGTGCATCGGCGACTCCTGTCTGGACATGTTCAACGATGAGCGTGCAACACGCCTTGACGCCGGTCAACTCCTATCCGCCCCCTTCTCACCGTCCTCCCGGAGAAGGCCAGGACGACGAAACCTCTTACCCGGCACTTCGGTAAGCAGGGAAAAAGGCGGCATCCGGGTCCACGCCCCGTACATTGCAGAGCGATTGGTAAAGCTCAGCGTTAAGGATTTTGCCGCACAGGAAATTGCGCTTTTCCGCATTGGCAAAGCCTTTTTTGAAGTCGCGCAACCCGTCAGCCTCGCTTTCTTCGGCCCCCGCGCCGCCGCCGAAATCGATGATGTGATCGGCTTTGAGCATCTGGATGGCATCGTCATAAATGGGAAAGGCGCAGCGCAGCTTGTATCCCAGCTCCGTCGAAGCCGCCAGATGGGCATAAGCGAGCCCCTCATGCCGCATCCAGATATGCCCGGAGGCGAACACCCCGTCCACGAACGCGGCGATGGTCACGGCTTCCGGCATGGCGGCGACGGCGGCGAAATACTCACGCGGGAAATTCTGGATGCCGGTGATGTTCTTCTTCTTCACCAGCGTGGTGTAGCACTCCATCCAGGCGTCGAGATGGTCGGCGAGATTCACCACCCGCGTCTCGCAGGATTTGCGCGCGCGGCGGATACGGTCGCGGTGATGTTTGCTGTAATCGGCGTTCGCCAGGCGCGCATCGTGGACATAATGCGTCTTGTAGCGTCGGCAACGGTCGAAATGCGCGGATAGGAACGCTTCGTCCGGCTGCGAAAGGCAATCCGTGACCGCCACCAATGTGACGCACCCATGCCGCTTCAGTATCTCGAAATCTTCCTTGATGCCCGAATCCGCCCGCATGACGCACAGCGGATAGCACCCCATCGCGTCGTGATGCTCCGTGCCAGGAATAAGCCGTTTCAGCACATGCGTCGCGGCATGCGGCAGCCAGACTGGTTCCAGCGGAGCAAAAGCGGCGGCATAAGCGGCTGAAGCGTAAGGATGCAGGGACGTCATATCCGGCAAAGCGCTTTCCTGATCAGGGCTGGCCCAGGACAAAATCCACCAACCCGCCCATCGTGTTCGAGGTTTTATCGGCCTGTACGCCCAATTCCTCTACCGGAAGGTTGAACCGGTTCACCCAATAGGTCGTGTAACCGAAACTCTTGGCGCCGTACGCATCCCAACCTCCGAACGCAGCGAAAACGATGTCTTCCTTCTTGAGCTTCAGCCTTTCCATTCCCAAGGCATAGGCTTTGGGGTCGGGCTTGTAGGTGCCGTTTACTTCCGTGCTCAGCAATTCGTCAAAAAGCTCCGTTATCCCAGCCCCCTCCGCATTGGCGCGAAGCATTTTGCCGCTGAAATTGGCAATGGTGATGATGCGCACGCCCGAGGCCTTCAGCTTGCGCAATCCTTCCGCCGCATCCGGCCAGGGTTTCAGGGCAAGGTAGGCATTCAATAGGCGCTCCTTCTTCTCGGGAGGCAGGTCGAGCTTCATGGCATGTGCGGTGTAGGCCAGCGCGTCTTCCGTCACCTTGAAGAAATCTGCATGGCTATTCGTGATGGAGCGAAGGAACCCATATTCAAACTGCTTGGCGCGCCATGCCTTCGTGAATTCCGTTCCCTTGCCCGGAAAAGCCTTCTCGACTTCGGGGATAACGGAATTCGGGTCAAAAATGACAAAGTAGTCAAACGCCACTGCCTTGAAGCGCGGCGCCACACGCTCCTGCGCGTGAGCAGGGCCATTCAGCGCTGTTAACGCAAGAAGGATAAGAAGCATTTTTATTGAGAAAAACTTTGTCACCATTTTCTCTCCCTCGATTTGTAGCCGCAGATTTCAGCAAAAACTTGCCACCCTTCCTAACACGGTTTAATCGGTGAAGGGTAGAGGAAGTGGCGAGATGCGCATCGACGAACCCGGACGGAACGACCCCTGCCCCTGCGGCTCGGGCAAGAAATACAAAAAATGCTGCGCCGAAGCCGCGGCACCGGTCGGCACACTCGCCGCCGGCGCGTCCGGCACGCGCCGCACCACGCCGGATTTTGTGAAATCGCTGAACGAGGCCATGCGCCAACTTGATTCCGGCAATCCGATGCACGCGCTCAACATCGCCGAAACCCTGCTCGATTCCGAGCC
>JAFLCR010000221.1 GCA_017302755.1 Alphaproteobacteria bacterium | reverse complement strand
GCCCGCCGGCAAAGAGCAGGTAGCCAACGTGGTGGAGTTCACGCCGGAGATGGCGGAACTCGACGAATCCCTCGGCAAGATCCGCGAACTGACCGTCCAGCCGCGCCAGGGCCGCCCGCTCGGACTGGCGCTCAAGGTGGTGCGCAGTATCTCCGAGGATGGCAAGCTGATGTTCCACCTCCTGCTGCGCGACAACTCGCTGCGCCGGGCGATGGACGGCAACGCCAACCGCCCCAAAACCAGCCGCCAGTTCACGCTGGACGACGCCACCGGCCTGCCGGACAGCCGCACACTGCCCAAGGAATATACCACCGCCACCAGCCTGCGCGACGGCAACGACCTCGTCCCCGCCACGCTGGCGCTGATCTCGCTCGACGGTTTCCGCGACATCGCCGACCGTTTCGGCGACGAGGCGGCGCATAAGCTGCTCGGCTCCGTCGGTTCGCTGTTCATCCGGAACCTGCGCGATGTGGATACGGTCGCCTATCTCGGCAGCGGTCAGCTCGGCCTGGTGCTGGTCGGGGCGGATACGCCCGGCGCGCATGTCGCCCTTGGCCGCCTGCGCTGGCTGATGAGCGCCAATGTCATTCAGCTGAACGAAGATGAGAAGGCGCATTTCACCATCAGCGCCGGCTTCTGCGAGATCCGCCCCGGAGTGACCTACGAGGAAACGCTGGAGAAATGCGGCCAGGCGCTGAAATGGGCGGAGGAATCCGGCGGAAACTTTGCGCAGGAATGCGTCGAATCCGCCGCTTGATTCCCTGTCATCCTGGCGAAAGCCAGGATCCACTGTGATATGGGAGACTTCGCTTGGAAAGGGCGTGGATCCCAGCTTTCGCTGGGATGACAACCGGAATGTTTAACGCAGGAAGAAATACCCCACCATCGCATAGCCCACGGCCAGCACGCCCACCCTCACCCGCTCAGGCGGAATCTTCTGAGCGATGACCGCGCCGTAATAGCCGCCGATAATCGCGCCGACCATCATCAGCAGCGCATGCGGCCAGTCGATGGCGCCGGAGATAATAAAATACAGCACCGCCGCGCCGTTGATGCTCGACGCGAAGATCGTCTTCAGCGCGTTCTGCGCGTGGATGTGCTCGATGCCCATGATCGCCAGCGTGGCGAGCAGCATCATGCCGATGCCGCCGCCGAAATACCCACCATAAAGCGAAATAACCAACAGCAGGAAAAGCAGCAAGAACTGGCGCTGAGCCGGCTTTTGCTTTGGAAGCTTGATGCGCGCCAGCCAGGCCCGCCATTTCGCGCCCCAGTGGAATACGGAAACCGCCAGCAGCATCAGCCAGGGGATCAGCGCGTTGAACACGTGCTCCGGCGTCTTGATAAGCAACACCGCCCCCGCCAGCCCGCCCAGGAACACCCAGGCCACCGGGCCGATCAGCCCCGGCCAGTTATGCGTCACATGGCGGCGGTAGGCAAACACGCTCGCCAGCGATCCCGGCCACAGCGCGATGGTGTTGGTGGCGTTGGCCACCACGGAATTCATGCCGGTCATCACCAGCGCCGGAAACGTGAAAAAACTGCCGCCACCCGCCACCGAGTTAAGCGCCCCGGCGAGCACCGCCACGGCGAAGAGGGCTATTGCCTGAAGGATATCCATGAACGAGACTTAGCGTGTTTTATCCGTCATTGCGAGGGAGCTTGCGACCGCGGCAATCCAGGACAATATCTGCGGCGAAGCCGCTCCGCCTCTATTGGCGTATAAGATGAGCGCCTGCGGCGCAAGTTGTCTTCCTGGATTGCCGCGGTCGCAAGCTCCCTCGCAATGACATAAAAGGGTATGGCATGTGCGACCGGACATCCTGAAACCGCTTTTCGACCCCGTCACCACGCTGAAAGGCGTGGGCGACAACGCGCGCCATGCGCTGACGCGGCTGGGCTGCGAGCGCATCCGCGATTTGCTGTTCCATCTGCCCGCGCATTACCTCGACCGGCGCTACGCCCCCGCGATCTTCGAGGCGGAACCCGGCAAGGTGGCAACCTTCCTTGTTACCGTGGAGAGCCACCAGCAACCCGCGCGCGGCAGCAAGGCGCCGTATAAAGTCGTCTGCGGCAATGAAACCGGCAGCCTGCAACTGCTCTACTTCAAAGGTAACGCCGCCGCGGTCAAGAACATGCTCGTCACGGGGCGGCGCTATGTGGTGAGCGGCAAGACAGACCGTTTCGACGGGATCCTGCAGATGGCGCACCCCGACATCGTCGCCCCGCCGGACCAATGGAACGCCGTCTGCCGGCTGGAGCCGCAATACCCCCTCACCTACGCGCTTTCCAACCGGGTGCTGGCCAGGCTGATCCAGGCGGCGCTTGCGCGCATGCCCGTGCTGCCGGAATGGGCAGACGCCGCCTTCCTGGAACGGCGGAAATGGCCCGCCTGGGAGCAGGCGCTGCGCATTCTTCACGCCCCTGCCGATGACGCCCCTGAAACCCTGGAGCCGCTGCGCACCCGCCTCGCCTATGATGAGATCCTCGCCGGGCAGCTTGCTTTGGCGATGGTGCGCAAAAACGCCAAAGCCAAACCGGGCATTCCGCTTACTCCAGGAGCTTTGCGAGAAAAAGCGCTGAAACAACTTCCCTTCCAGCTTACGGAGGGGCAACGCCAGGTGCTGGCGGAAATCGACGCCGATCTCGCCTCCGGCGAGCGCATGATGCGCCTTCTGCAGGGCGATGTCGGCAGCGGCAAGACGGCGCTGGCGCTGCTCGCTATGCTTTCCGCCGTCGAGCAAGGCTTTCAGGCCGCCATCATGGCGCCCACCGAAATCCTGGCACGCCAGCACCTGCACTGGATTGAGAGCCAGCTTGCCCCGCTGGGTGTGCAGACCGCCATCCTCACCGGGCGCGAAAAGGGCAAGAAGCGCGAGGAATTGCTGGCGCGGCTGGCTGGCGGGCAGACGCAGGTCGTCATCGGCACGCATGCGCTGTTTCAGGATGATGTCGTTTTCCATAATCTCGGCCTGGCGGTTGTGGATGAACAGCACCGTTTCGGCGTGATGCAGCGCCTCAGGCTTGGCGATAAGGGCCGGCATCCGCACGTGCTGATGATGACCGCCACGCCCATTCCGCGCAGCCTGACCCTTGCCGCATTCGGCGACATGGATTGCTCACGGCTTACGGAAAAACCGCCCGGCCGCAAGCCGGTGGATACACGCGCCGTGCCGTCGGGCCGCATGGACGACGTCGTCGAAGGCCTGCGCCGGCTGCTGGACGGC
>JAFLCR010000220.1 GCA_017302755.1 Alphaproteobacteria bacterium | reverse complement strand
TGCTTCTTAAGAACCTGAACAGGAAATGATCATGATGTGGCGGAGCGCGCTGGACCAGCCCATTTTTTCTTTATCATTCTTCGGCGTATGGGAGACTTCTACCCCCTCCCCCTCAGAGGGGGAGGGGGTTACCGCGCCTGTCTTTTCACATGCATCCAAGAAATCATCGCCCGGGAAAAAGACTTCTGGCTTCTGCCATGCTTTGCTTTTTCCTGCTTTTGCCGCTTGCGGCATCTGCCGAAGCGGAGGCGAAGGAAAACAATTTCACGATCATCGCCCTGGTCGGCGAGGAGCCTATCACGCGCCTGGACGTGGAGAACCGCGCCTCGTTCATGATCGCTTCCGCCGGCATCCCTGATACGCCGGAAACCCATCGCAAGGTGCTGCCCCAGGCGCTGCGCTCATTGATTGACGAAAAAGTGCAGCTTCAGGAAGCGGCGCGCCTCAAGCTCAACATCACCGACAAGGAACTCGAGATCGCCATCGCCGCCATTGAGCGCCAGAACCGCATGGGTCCGGGCGCGTTCAAGCGCTTCATTGAGGAGAAAGGCGTGGACGAGGGGACTGCCATGCAGCAGGTGCGCTCACAGGTGGCGCTGTCCAAGCTGGTGCGGCAGAAGGTGCAGGGCAAGGTGTCGATCAGCGACAGTGAGCTGGCCTTGGCGATGGAACGCGCCGCGGCGGGGGCGGGTGACGAATTCCGCATCTCGCGCATCGTGATCCCCATCGACGATGCCAGCCAGGAAGAGCAGAGCAAGCAGCTCGCCGAACAGCTTGCTTCGCAGGCGAAGGGCGGTGCGGATTTTCCGAAGCTCGCCCGCCAGTTCTCCACCCGGGCGATCAACCCCGAAGGCGAGGAGGGGAGCTGGGTGATGATCGGCCAGCTCGACAAGGAAGTGGAAACCGTTCTGAAACCCGCGAGCGCCGGCGCGATTCTCGGCCCGGTGCGCACGGCGGAAGGCTACCAGGTGATCCAGGTGATTGAGAAGAAG
Organism: Alphaproteobacteria bacterium; assembly: GCA_017302755.1. GTDB lineage: Bacteria > Pseudomonadota > Alphaproteobacteria > Rickettsiales > JAFLCR01 > JAFLCR01. Next base: position 2,245 of record JAFLCR010000220.1, on the reverse strand, counting down.
GGCAAGAGCGGCGTGGCGCTCGAATCCGAAGTGGCGCTGTGGCAGGCGCAGGTGCCGGTGGCGCCGAACGCCTCGACCGCTGAGTGGAAGGCCGCGCAGAAAAAGGCCGAGGAACTGCGCGAGGGCATGAAGGGCTGCCGGGGCGGCACGCGCGACCCGCTCATCACCGATCTCGGCCGCATCCAGGTGAAGAACCTCCAGAACGAAGTCCGCAACGTGGTGCAGGATCTGAAGGTGGGTGAGCCGACCCCGCCGCTGCGCAGCACGCGCGGGCTGATGCTGGTGGTGGTGTGCGAGCGCATCGAGGCCGAGGCGCCCATGCCCGAAGCCGCCAAGGTGAAGGACGCCCTCATGCAGGCCAAGATGGACCGCGAAGTGCGCCGCTACATCCGCGACCTGCGCCGCAGCGCGGTGATCGATATTCGGGTCAGGTAAGGTCGGGAGAATCGGTGCCTTGCCTGAAAAGGAGGCCGTGCTTAGGATGCAGTCAACCTGTAACCAATCAGGGTAGGCTTGGCGTAAGACCAAGTGCAAAATAACGGGATGGCAGCAGGGAAACGGATGAAAATCGCTTTAGACGCGAATACGGTGAAAACGGCGGCGCTTCTGCGCCAGGGCAGCCCTGGTGGCACGTTGCCGTTCGCGGAGCTGCTGATCAACGCCGTGCACGCGGGCCTCGCCGAATCCATCGTCGTGGTGCCCGAGATTCTGGCCGAGGTGTTTCCTCCGCTGGGGGCGGGGTCGCTTTTCCTCTACGGTGACATTTATGAAACCCTTCAGCAATGCAAAGCGCAGCATGACGCGGGCGCGAAGGATTACTACGGGACGGCCAGAAACAGGCTGCGCTCGCTGTTCAACGGCAACATCGACCAGGGCGACAACCAGTTGCCGAACGGCAGGCGGCTGGTTGAAGAAGACAAGCTCGACGTGCTGCTTTATCTCGCTCCCTATATCGAGATTCCGGCGCCGTACCTGGCAGAGGATGGCACGCTCGACAAAGCAAAGGTGACGGCCTACTGCCAGAAACAAAAGCTCAACGAACGAAGGCCCGACCGGGGCGAGGACGCCGTCGCTGCCCATATGACCGCGGATGCGGGCAGCGATTACGTGTTCATTACCTCGGATATCAACGCGATCGAACGTTACCAAAGCGAGCGCAAGCCCGGTACGCTCAAGGCTTATGAGCGCCGGCTCGAAAAAGGTGAAACCGAACAGCGGATATATATGGTCAGCCCCGGCACGTTCATGCAGTCCATCGCCGGCGTGCAAGAGCACTACATCGCGACCAGGCTGGCGATCGAGGAAACGGGAAAACAATATTCGCAGATTATGAACGAGGCGGTGTTCGCCGTGGCGGTGCTGGGGGCGACGGCCTATATGGTGGCCGATCTGGACTCCGCCGTGTGGGAGCCGCTGGTTGTGCGGTTCTGCGGCGGGAAAGACGGCGTCATGCCTTTCGACGAGGATTCGGCGGCGGAATTCGCTGCTGCCTACGAGGCGGTGTTGCGCAAAGAGCTGCGCCTTTTCCGGCCCAAGGAGGTGCAGGCGTTCCAGACTGACGTGTTGCACCAGCTCTCCAACTGCGAACCGGACCTCGCTCAACGGGTGGAGAATTGGCTGCGGCCGGAGAACACGGCGCCGCTGGAAAGGGCCGCGCGCGTCGCCATTCCCGTGTTCACGAGGATCATGACTGCCCAGGTGCGGGCCGCGCTGGAAAAGCATTCCGAAACGCTGGACGACCAAAGCGTGCGCATAGAGGCGGCTCAGCTGCGTGAAGCGCTGGCCGACATTCCTCTCCAGGCGCTGTTCGAGATGATGGAAATCCCTCTCGTGGCCCGTATTCCCGCGGAGCACGAAAGCATCAAGGCGGCGGTGGGCGCTGCCTACACGGCGCGCATGAAGCCCGACACTATCCGCTTTGGCAAGGCGGGGATCGCTTTGGAGGTCATGGATCTCGTCGATGCGTTCTACGCGATAAGGCGGGGAGAGCGGCCTGTTTCCACCAACTGCGAAGATTTCGAGGCGCACCAGCAGGATTTGCGCCCCCTGCAGGGTATGTTTGACGAGCGCATCGCGCTGATCAACCAGCAGGTCAAGGTCATCCCCCTGTCAAGAAAAGCGGCGGGCTCGATGCTGGAGATCATGAAATCCGATTCCGCCATCCAGGGCGGGGAAACGCCCGCGGAATACCACGCTTCCGCGTTCGGAAGCTTCGCTGAATATGTCTTGGAGGTTACCGCCATGC
>JAFLCR010000022.1 GCA_017302755.1 Alphaproteobacteria bacterium | reverse complement strand
AGGTTCATCACACGAAGCATGTCGCGCACTTCCGGCGAATAGCGGGGGTCGGTGTCCCAGCCGGCGGGCTGGAGGCCGCGCACGAAGGCTTCGGCCAGCTCCATGCCGTCATAGCGGATCGCCTCGGACATATCGAAGCCGAACAGCGCCGAATCAGGCAGGCGCGTCGGGAACAGGCGCTCGCGGCCCTTGCGGCGGCCGATCGCCTCCGCCTCGCGCGCGTTCGCGGGGGCGGTGTTGAGCTCGCCGTTGTGGTCGTCGTCGGAAATTGAGCCCACGCCGTGCGGGTGCGCGCCTTCGGCGGTCGAAGGCGCGCCCGTGGAGTAGCGGGAATGCGCCAGCGAGCTTTTGGTGCCGGGAATCAGGCGTTCGAGCGCCTCGAAATCGCCCGCGTTGTAGAGCGCTTCAAGTTCGGCGAAGGAGAGACCTTCGGCTAGGTCCTTGAACACCAGCGGGATCTGGGAAGGGCGCATCGGCCCCTTGAAGGTCTGCGAGAGCGAGCTGAGCGACATGACTCGCACGCGCGGCAGAACTTCGCCGTCCTTCTGCGCGCGAAGCTGGGCCTGGGCGACTTCGGTCGCGGCATCGTAGAGCGCGTATTCAAAATCCTTGGTGTTCGCCAGATCCGCGGGTCGCTCCACCACGATCTGCATCGGGCGGCCCATCTCAATGACGGATTTCTCCTGAAGAATGGGCTTGCCGTCTTTTTCCAGCTGAAGATTGGGATCAATCCAGTGAATCTTGCCAGTGATGCCGGCTTCGCGCAGCTTCCGCTCGACAAGCGCCCTGCCCGCTTCTTCCTGGCCGGGATCGAGCAGAATGATGCCGCTGGCAAAACCGTCGCCAAGCTGAATGCTCTCTTTCGCCGCACGTGCGCGGATCTTTTCCACCGGCAGGTCGATGGTCATCCCCGCGCCGTCGCCGACACCCGCGACTTCACCGGCGCGGTGGTCGTTATAATTCTGGATACGCAATGTGGAATAGGTATTGAGCCAGGATTTTCTGCTGGAAACGATGCCGTAGCTGCCACACATAAACGAAACTTTCCTATTGATGGATGTCTGCTGCTTTTTCGAAACGGTTGCTTAATGAGATTCGTGATTTCTCTTAAGAGGAAGGGGGAAACCGCCCCAAAGCGCGCGACGCGTTTGCTGCCGAGGAATCTCCAAGATCGACCTTATCGTCATAAAAAAATATATATTCCAACATTATATAACCCATGCGAATTTCTTCTGCGGGCTATGCGCACAGCGGATAGGAGTAATGGTTTGCTGCGCTGCGGGAAAGGCGTTTTTTATGACAATTCGATGACAGGCGCATAGTTTTAGAGACAATCCATGCAGTTAGCGCATGACTGGAGGCTGGCTTTTTTAAGCACGCGTCCTCCCGCATTCCCTCCGGGCAAACCACGCTTCCGGCGCTTCAGAGAGGCGCAAAACAGGGGATCAGGAGAGGATCGTCGGAAACCTGCGCGAGTACTGCAGGTAAAAGCCCGGGCTTGCTATCGGAGCTGGATCTCGAACGTTGCCTCGGTATTCGCCTTTACGTCTTCCACGGTCACTCCTTCTCCCAGCTCCGCCAGGATCATCTTTCCGTTCTCAATCTCCAGCACGCCGAGCTCGGTGATGATCATGTCCACCACGCGCTTGCCGGTGAGCGGAAGCGTGCATTCTTTCAGAATCTTCGGCGCGCCTTTCACCGTGTGTTCCATCAGGACCACGATTTTTTTGACGCCGGCGACAAGATCCATCGCGCCGCCCATGCCTTTCACCATCTTGCCGGGCACCATCCAGTTGGCGAGGTCGCCTTCCTGCGATACCTGAAGCGCACCGAGGATGGTGAGGTCGATATGCCCACCGCGCACCATCGCGAACGAGGTGGCGCTGTCGAAATAGGCGCTGTGCGGAAGCTCGGAAATGGTTTCCTTGCCAGCATTAATGAGGTCGGGGTCTTCTTTTCCCTTCAGCGGGTACGGGCCCATGCCGAGCATGCCGTTCTCGCTGTGCAACGTCACCTGCACTTCCTTGGGGATGTAGTTCGCCACCAGCGTCGGCATGCCGATGCCGAGATTGGCGTACATGCCGCTCTTGAATTCCTTGGCGGCGCGCTCGCACATCTGTTCGCGGGTCCATGCCATGTTATTTCTCCCTCACGGTGAGGCGCTCGATGGGCTTTTCGTATTTCGGCCCTTTGATCAGGCGCTGCACGAAAATGCCGGGCGTGTGGATGTGGTCGGGGTCGAACGTGCCGGTGGGTACGATCTCTTCGACTTCGGCAATGGTCATGCGGCCCGCCATCGCCATCATCGGATTGAAATTGCGCGCGGTCTTGCGGTAGATGAGATTGCCGGTTTCATCAGCCTTCCACGCCTTGATGATGGAGAGATCAGCAACGAGTCCGGTTTCCATCACGTAATGCTCGCCATTAAACTCTCGCGTTTCCTTGCCTTCAGCGACGATCGTGCCATAGCCAGTTTTGGTATAGAACGCGGGAATGCCCGCGCCGCCGGCACGGATGCGCTCGGCGAGCGTGCCTTGCGGGTTGAATTCCAGTTCCAGTTCCTTGCCGAGATACTGACGTTCGAATTCCTTGTTCTCGCCGACATAGGACGAAATCATTTTCTTGATCTGCCGCGTCTTCAGCAGCAGACCGAGGCCGAAATCGTCCACGCCGCAATTGTTGCTGATGACGGTGATGTTCTTCACGCCGGAATCGCGCAAAGCAAGAATCAGGTTCTCAGGAATGCCGCATAGGCCGAAACCGCCGGCCATGATGGTCATGCCGTCCTTAAGCAGGCCTTTAAGTGCGCTGGGGGCGTCAGGGTGGATTTTTTGCATGATGGCTTTCGCTCTTTCTTACAAAGAAGGGACTATTTCATGTCTTGCCGCCCCCCGCAATATCTTGTTTGCCGCCAGGGCGCCATATCCGCATATGGTGGAGACTGGTTAAAATTTCCGCAAAAGTTAAATCAACTTGGTTAGATTAACCATTTCTTTAGCACTTTTTCAGATAATTGACGGAATACTTAATAAAACGAATTTGAGACAAATTTAAAAAAACTACGATGCATCTTTCACCTGGATGATTGCCATGAATATGACCGCATTCGCCACTGCCCCTGCCCTTACCCGCGATGATGTCGTGCGCCTGTCGCGCGAGCCTTCCGCGGAGCGACGCTCGGATGTGGCGAACAAGATCAGCCAGGAATACAACCGCCAGGAGTTCAATGAGAACGAACTGGTGATCGCCTTACAAATTCTGCGCCTGCTCGCGAGCGATGCCGATTTGAAAGTGCGCCGCACCCTTGCGGAACAACTTAAGTTTAACAGCCAACTTCCCCGCGACATCGCCATGCGCCTTGGCCGCGACGTGCTCGAAGTCGCGCTGCCCATTCTCGAATTCTCGCCGGTGCTGACCGACGACGACCTGGTGGAGATTCTGCACTCCACCCGCGAAATCGCCCGCCGCCTCGCCATCTCGCGCCGCGAATGGCTGTCGCCTTATGTGTCCCGCGCGCTGGTCGGCTCCAAGGAATACGAAGTGGTGCGCATGCTCGCCGGCAATAAGGGCGCGGCGCTCACCGACGACATCGTACTGCAGATTCTGGGCGAATTCGCCCGCGAAGAATCGATCTGCGAAGCGCTCATCCACCGCGGTGACCTCAGCATGGGCATCGTGGACAAGATGATGAACCTGGTAAGCCAGCGCCTGCAGCAGGTGCTCGTTTCCCGCTATTCGCTGCCGCAGCAGAACCTTCAGCCCGCGATCGAAGAGGCACGCGACGCCGTCACCTTCCGCCTCGCGCACAGCGAGAACGACGACGACCATCACATGTCCGACCTCGTGCGGCGTCTGCGCACAACCGGAAGGCTCACGCTTTCCACCATTGTCCGCGCCATGACGCTTGGCGATCTGCGCTTCCTGGAAAATGCTTTCGCACAGCTGACCGAAATCCCCACCGCCAACGCCCGCAAACTGCTGCGCGATCCCATCGGCTTCCAGGCGATGTACGACCGTGCCGAACTGCCGAAGGAGCTCTTCGCGCATATTTCCAAGGTCTTGCGCATCGTGATCGACGTCAGCCAGCAGGAGCGGCTTACCAAGAGCGAATACCAACAGCAGATCCGCACCCGCATCGTTGCCTCAGGCCTTGATGAAGTGCTCTTCCATGCGATCAAGACCCTGGATAACGGCGGCACGCTGCATTAAGCAGCACTACTCCACGTAGTAGTAAAATAACTCGATCTGCTGATCGTTCTCATCGTATTGCAATCCTTTCGGCTGCACGGGCGGCTTTCTGACCGGAGGCCTGACCGGTGGCGGAGGTGGGGGCGGCGGTGGAATATCGATGCGCGGCGGGCGTTCCGGCTGCGGCTGCGGGAGCGGAGCGGGCGTGATGTCAATACGTTCCGGCTTTCGGCCGGAATGGTTTTTCCGGCCCGCGATCGGAGGAATGGCGTCGGGCGGAAGCTCCGCAAGCGGCATGGAGGGCGCAAGCAGAAGGAGCGCCGTTCCTATCGCCACCATGCGCCCCGTATGTTTCACTCATCAGTTCCTTAAAGGCTTGCCTGTATTCAGCATGTGCTCGATGCGGGCCATCGTCGGCTCGGTCTTGATGAGCTCCATGAAATACTTGCGTTCGAGGTCAAGCAGCATCTGCTCGGTGATGTCGTCGTCGCTGTCGTGCTCGCCGCCGGTGAGGACTTTGGCGATCTTATCCGCAATCACCTCGTCGTGCGGCATCACCTTGCCGGCGAGGGCAAAGCCTTTCACCGCCATCTTGAGCGCCACGCGCGCCGACGCGCCGGGAAGCTGGATGGACGGCGACACTGGAGGTGCATAACCAGGCACAAGCTCGAGGCACAACGCCTTCGCATCTGCCAGCAGGCGGGCGCGGTTCATGGTGATGCGCGATTTCGCGTTCAGGATTTTCATATCCCGCGCCTCTTCCGCCGAACCCGAGACTTTCGCGGTGGCGATATACTCGAACGCCTTGGTAATCGCGGGCATCGCGCCGCCGCCGGTGAGCGCGGAAAGCAGGCCGCCTTTTTTGCCGCCCTCTAAATGCCGCAGCAGCATCTCCTTGCAGCCGCCCCAGCCGGGGATGAGGCCGACGCCCATTTCCACCAGGCCGGTATAGGATTCGATGTGCGCCTGCACGGCGTCGCTGTGCAGCACCGTCTCGCAGCCGCCGCCGAGCGCCATGCCGGAGAGCGCCGACACCACGGGGAACGGGGCGTATTTCATGCCCATCATCGCATCCTGCCCGCGCTTGATGACGCCCTCGATCGTATCCCACGCCGCGATGTTCACCGCGTAGAGGATGAAGCCAAGATTCGCGCCGGCGGAAAAATGATCCGCATCGTTACCGATGATCATGCCTTTGAATTCGGCCTTCACCTTGGCGGTGGCCAGCTCGATCATCTCCAGCACGTCGGGATCGATGGCGTTCATCTTCGTGTGGTATTCGAGGCAGGCAATGCCGTCGCCGATGTCCCACAGGCTTGCCCCGGCGTTCTTCAGCACCGGTTTGCCGCGCAGCTTGACGTCGGCCAGGCTCCAGGCATCTTTTGACACGGGGAGCGGCTGGTACGTGCCCGCGGGCGTGAAGGTCTGGCGGGCGGCGTTTTCGGTTTTGTAGAAATTGCCGTTGCCGATTTTCTCGATGAGCGGCGGCACGGCGCGGCCCTCGCTTTTGAGCTTCGCGGCGAACCAGGCGGCGCCGGACTGATCCTTATCGCCCAGGCGGTCGATCAGCTCGAAGGGGCCGTATTTCCAATTGTAGCCAAGCTTCATCGCCGCATCGACGGACAGGATGTCGTCGGAGATTTCGGGGATCAGCGAAGCGGTGTAAAGTAGCAGCTCGGAAAGTACGGCCCAGGCATAGCGGCCGCCGACATCCTTGTGTTCCAGCAGCGCACGGAGGCCGCCCTTGGCGGCGTCGACGCTTTCGAGCGGCGCTTTGTTTTCTTTGCGGTAGTCGCCGGTGGCGAGATCAATCGCCTCCTTCACCTTCTTTTCGCCTTCGGTGTTCAGGCGGTAGAAACCGCCCTTCCCCTTGCGGCCGGTGTAGCCGTCGGCGATCATCTTTTTCACCAGTTCCGGCTCTTCGTAGAGCGCGCGGAAGCGGTCGGTATTCGGAAGCGTGTCGAGCATCGCCTTGGCAATCAGCGGCATGAGGTCGATGCCGATCAGGTCGAACAGACCGAAGACGCCGGTCTTCGGAATGCCGACGGGCTTGCCCATCACCGCATCCGCCTGCTCGACCGTGATGCCGAGCTCGATCGCCTTCAAAAGCCCCGTCATCAGCCAGTAGACGCCGATGCGGTTGGCAAGAAAGCCCGGCGTATCCTTGCAAAGCACCACGCCTTTGCCGAGTTTCACATCGGCGAAAGCCTCGACGGCCTTCGCGGCGTCAGCCCGGGTTTTGGGGCCGCGCACCACTTCCAGCAGCCGCATGAAACGCGGCGGGTTGAAGAAGTGGGTGATCATGAAATCTTTTTGGAAGCGCTCGGGCATGCCCTCGGCGAGCGTGGCCAGCGGGAGCGTCGAGGTGTTGGAAGACACCACGGAGCCGTCTTTCCTCACCGTTTCGATTTTTTTGTAAAGCCCCTGCTTCACCTCGAGCTTCTCGAGCACGACTTCGATGATCCAGTCGCAGTCTTTGAGGAGATCGAGATTATCTTCGAGATTGCCGGGAGTCACCAGCTCGGCGCGGTTCGGGTGCACGAAGGCAGGCGGTTTGCCCTTGAGGTCTTTCTCGATGGCTTTCTTCGCCAGCTCGCTGCGGTCTTTCGCGCCCTGGGGCACGATGTCGAGCAGCACCACCGGCGTGCCGGAATTGGCCACCTGCGCCGCAATGCCGCTGCCCATCACGCCGGAGCCGATCACGGCGATTTTCTTAATCTCGGTCATGGATTTCCCCGATTTCCGTTGTTTTTAACGCAAGGCCGCACGGGCAGCCTTGACTCATGTCAAAGAACATACGGAAAAGGGGGTTAGGTGCCAATCAGACTTTTTCGAGCACCGTGGCGATGCCCTGCCCGCCGCCGATGCACTGCGTGGCAAGCGCATATTGTCCCCCCGTGCGGTGCAGCAGCTGCGCCGCCTTGCCGGTGATGCGCGCGCCCGTGGCGCCCAGCGGGTGGCCAAGCGCGATGGCGCCACCGTCCAGATTGATCTTGGATTCGTCGAGGCCCAGCTCGCGGATGCAGGCGATGGACTGCGAAGCAAAAGCTTCGTTGAGTTCGATCACGTCGAGCTGCGGAATGCCGACGCCGGCGCGGGCCAGCGCCTTGCGGCTCGCCTCCACCGGCCCGATGCCCATAATTTCGGGAGAACAACCGGAAACAGCAAAGCTTTTGATGCGGGCGAGTTTGGTCAGCCCTTTCTTATCGGCATAGGCCTCCGAGCAGACGAGCACCACCGCCGCGCCGTCGGTGAGCGGCGAGGCGTTGCCCGCCGTCACCACGCCGCCGTTGGCCAGGAAGGCGGGAGCGAGCAATGCCAGTTTCTCCAACGAAGTGTCGGGGCGGATGCAGCCGTCTTCGGCGATGGTTTCCTCCTTGCGGGTGACGGGGATGATCTCTTCCGTCAGTTTCGCGGCCGCCGCCTTCTGGTGGCTTTTCAAGGCGAAGGCGTCCTGGTCGGCGCGGGAGATATTCCATTTCTTCGCCACGTTCTCGGCCGTTTCGCCCATGCCGATATAGACGTCGGGGTTGGCTTCGTAGAGTTTGGGGTGCGGCAGCAGGTTGTAGCCGCCCATCGGGATGCGGCTCATGGATTCGACGCCCGCGCAGAGAAACGCCTCGCCCGCGGCGCACGCGATGGCCCCCACCGCGTCGTGGATCGCCTGCATCGAGGAGCCGCAGAAGCGATTGATCGTGACCCCGCCGACGCTGACCGGCAGGCCCGCCAGGAAGACGGCGATGCGGCCGATATTCAAGCCCTGCTCGCCCTCGGGAAACGCGCAGCCGACCTTGAGGTCTTCAATATCCGCATGGGTGACGTTCGTTTTCGCCAGGAAACCTTTCAGAAGCTGGCCCAGCAGCTCATCGGGGCGGATTTTGGCTAGCGCGCCCTTTTGTGCGGGTGCGAAGGGGGTGCGGGCATAGGCGCAGATGACGGCGTGTGGCATAGGGTTCTCGCTCCAAGATCAGGGGGGCATCCTAGCAGAGGTGGATTAAGCATTGCCTAAATAAGTGGGAAACCTTAATTTCCGCCCCATGATTCATTCGACGGATATCGCCATCATCGGCGCGGGGCCGGTCGGGCTTTTCGCCATTTTCGAGGCAGGCATGCTCAAGATGCGCTGCCACGTCATCGACGCGCTCGACATGGCCGGGGGGCAGTGCAGCGCGCTTTATCCCGAAAAGCCGATCTACGACATTCCCGGCTACCCACAGATCGAGGCGCAGGAGTTGATCGCCAAGCTCGACGAGCAGGCCTCGCCTTTCGCGCCGGTCTATCATTTCGGGCAGAGGGTGGAAAAACTGGAGCGTCATGAAGGCGGGTTTCTGCTCACCACCTCCAAGAATATGAAGATTCAGGCCAAGGCCGTGATCATCGCGGCGGGATGCGGCGCGTTCGGGCCGAACCGGCCACCGCTTCCGGGCATCGAAGCTTATGAGACCACCGGCGGCGTGCAGTATTACGTGACCCGGCGCGAGGCGTTTCGCGGCAAGAAAGTGGTGATCGCGGGCGGCGGGGATTCGGCGGTGGATTGGGCGATCTCGCTTTCGGAGCTGGCGTCGAAGCTCTATGTCGTGCACCGGCGCGATAAATTCCGCTGCGCGCCAGAGAGCGCCTCGAAACTCAAAGAGCTGGCGAATTCGGGAAAGATCGAAATGGTGGTGCCATTCCAGCTTGAAGGGCTGGAAGGCACGGGAGGGAAGCTTTCAGGCGTGGCGGTCAAGGATCTCGACGGCCATGTGAAGACCCTGGAAGCCGATGTGCTGCTGCCCTTCTTCGGACTCGCCATGGAGCTGGGGCCGATCGCACAGTGGGGGCTTCAGCTCGATCACAACCATATTGCCGTCACGCAATCCTCCATGGAGACCAGCGAGAAAGGCATTTTTGCCATCGGCGACATCGCGCATTATCCGGCCAAGCTGAAGCTGATCCTCACCGGCTTCGCCGAAGCCGCCCAGGCCTGCCATGCGGCGCATGCCATCGTGCATCCGGATACGGCGCTGCATTTCGAATATTCCACCAGCAAGGGAGTGCCGGCAGCGGCGTAAAACCATGGTAGCGTATATCATCGACGGAAAAGCCATCGCCGCCGCCATCCGGGCCGAAACCGCGCGGCAAGTGGAGGTGCTCGTGCGGGATTACAACCTCATCCCCGGCCTGGCCGTGGTGCGCGTGGGGGAAGACCCGGCGAGCGAAGTCTATGTGCGCAACAAGGTGCGCTCAACGCAGGAAGTGGGCATGCATTCCTGGGAGCATCACCTGCCCGCCGACGTGTCGCAGGAAACGCTGCTGCGCAAACTCGACAAGCTCAATGAAGATCACGCGGTGCACGGCATCCTGGTGCAGCTTCCCCTGCCCTCGCATATCAGCGAGGAGGCGGTGATCAAGCACATCCGCGTCGAGAAGGACGTGGATGGGTTCCACATCGAGAACGCGGGCAAGCTGATGACGGGGCAGGAAGGCCTGTTCCCCTGCACGCCGGTAGGCTGCGTGATGCTTGCCAAGCATTGCTTCCAGCACCGCTCGCAGGGCGACCTTTCAGGCTTGCACGCGGTCGTGGTCGGGCGTTCGAACATCGTGGGCAAACCGCTCAGCCTGCTGCTGCTGCGGGAGAACTGCACCGTCACCATCGCCCATTCGCGCACCGCGCACCTGCCGGAGCTATGCCGCACCGCCGATATTCTCGTGGCCGCCGTGGGCAGGCCGCAGATGATCAAGGGCGACTGGGTGAAGCCGGGCGCGGTGGTGATCGATGTCGGCATCAACCGCATCCCCGGCGAAGGCGGCAAGACGCGGCTGGTGGGCGATGTGGATTTCGAGTCGGCAAAGGAAGTGGCCGCCGCAATCACGCCAGTGCCAGGCGGAGTTGGGCCAATGACCATCGCCTGCCTGCTCGCCAATACAGTGAAAGCCGCATGCCTGCAGCGCAGCGTGGATTACGGCACGCTTTAGCGGTTCACGTTGACGACGATGCGGCCATGCCGCTTTCCGGCGATGAGGTCGGGCGCAAGCTTCAGGGCGTCTTCCAGTCCGATTTCATGCATCATGCTCTCTACGTGTCGCAGCTCCAGATCGCGCGCGAGGCGGTTCCAGGCGACGATGCGCTGTTCTTTCGGCACATAGACACTCTCCACGCCCGCCAGCATGACGCCACGCAGAATGAAAGGCATGACATTTCCTGCAAAGGCAGCTCCTCCGGCGAGGCCGCAGGCGGCAATGACCCCGTGATAGCGCATCTGCGCGCAGAGCGCCGAAAGCACCACACCGCCGACCGTGTCGACCGCTCCGGCCCAGCGTTCCTTCTCCAAGGGCTTCGGAACAGCTGGAAGCTCGTGCCGGTCCAGAATGACGGAAGCGCCGAGTCCCTTTAAATATGCTTCTTCCTGCGGCTTTCCGGTGATGGCCGCCACCGTGTAGCCCAGCTTCGCCAACACGGCGATGGCCACGCTGCCGACGCCGCCCGACGCGCCGCTCACCGCCACCTCGCCATTCTGCGGGCTTACCCCATGCGCTTCCAGCACCAATATACAGAGCATGGCGGTGTAACCAGCGGTGCCGATCGCCATGGCCTGCCTGGTCGTGAACGCGGAAGGAAGCGGGATGAGCCAGTCGCCTTTCACCCGCGCCTGCTGCGCCAGCCCGCCCCAGTGCAGTTCACCAACGCCCCAGCTGTTCAGGATTACTTTGTCTCCAGGCTTGAAATCTCCATGCGCGGAAGCAGTGACCGTGCCCGCGAAATCCACCCCCGGAATCATGGGAAACTTGCGCACCACCGGCGCGGCGCCGGTCAGGGCCAGGCCATCCTTGTAGTTGAGCGTGGAATACTCGATCGCCACGGTGACGTCGCCTTCAGGCAACGCGCTTTCCGGAATATCCTTTAAGGCGACGCCGTCTTTTTCTATCAGGATCGCGCGCATATCTGCCTCATGGCTTGCGTTGGGTCAGGCGGTAGCGGGTGACGTTCCGGTTATGCTCCTCCAGGGATTCGGCAAAAAAGTGTCGCCCGTCGCCCTGGCCGGTGGCGACGAAATAAAGATCCTTCGTCACCGGCGGGTTCAACACCGCCTCCAGGCTCGCCTTGCCGGGGTTAGCGATGGGGCCGGGCGTCAACCCTTCGCGGGTATAGGTGTTATAGGGCGTGTCGCGCTCGAGATCGGCGCGGGTAAGATCGCGTCCGAGCGGCCCTTTGCCGGACGTAATCCCATAGATCACCGTCGGGTCACTTTGCAGTTTCATGCCGATGCGAAGGCGATTCGCAAACACGGAGGCCACGCGGTCGCGTTCTTCCACATGGCCGGTTTCCTTCTCGACAATGGAAGCAGCGATCACAGCCTCGGCGGGCGTTTTCCAGGGGAGGTTCTCCTGGCGGCTCGCCCACAACGCATTCAACGTTTTCTCATGGTCCTGCGCCATGCGCGCAAGCAGCGCGGCGCGGTCATCGCCATAGGCGAAGTGGTAAGTTTCCGGAAGCAGCGAGCCTTCCTGTGGAAGCGCCGTTATCTCTCCGGTCATTGCGGCTTCCGCCTTCAGGCGCTCCACCACTTCCCAGGCGCTGAGGCCTTCGGGGACGGTGAATTTGCGGATCACCACCTCGCCGCGCACCAGCTTGCCGAGCACGTCCTTGGGCGACATGCCTGGTTCGAAGATGTATTCGCCGGCTTTGAGTTTTTTATGCTGGCCGCTCGCCACGGCAACAATCTTGAAGGCCAGAGGCCAGGCAACAACACCAGATTCGGAGAGCGTTGCGGCCGTGCCTTGCACGCCACCCTTGGGTAGGATCACGGTGACGGGTGCTTCCATCGGCCCGGGAGAGAGGTAGTAGCTGTAAAGCCCAAGCCCCGCGAGGCCGCTTAGGATGCCTGCCCAGATCAACGCGTAAAGGAGCCAACGGCGCATGTGCATCCTTCATTCTTGGAAAGCATGCACTATGGCAGGGAAAATGTCAGAAGGCTATACGGCTTTGAAGATCACTGATGCGTTAGTGCCGCCGAAACCGAAAGAGTTGGAAAGCGCGGCGCGCACCTTGCGTTCCTTCGCCTTATGCGGCACGAGGTCGATGTCGCAGCCTTCGGAGGGGTTGTCGAGATTGAGCGTCGGCGGGACAATGCCGTCGCGAATCGCGAGCAGCGAGAAGATTGCCTCCACTGCCCCCGCCGCGCCGAGCAGATGGCCGATCGAAGATTTGGTGGAGGACATGGACAGTTTCTTCGCCGCTTCGCCAAACTGCCGCTTCACTGCGGCCAGCTCGATCTCGTCACCGAGCGGAGTTGAGGTTCCATGGGCATTGACGTAATCAATGTCTTCCGGGTTCAGCTTCGCATCATTCAGGGCGTTGCGCATCGCGCGCTGGCCACCGTTGCCGTCCGGCGCCGGAGCCGTCAGGTGGTAGGCGTCGCCGGACATGCCGTAACCCACCACTTCGGCGTAGATCTTCGCGCCGCGCTTCTTGGCGTGTTCATATTCTTCGAGCACCACGATGCCCGCGCCTTCACCCATCACGAAGCCGTCGCGATCCTTGTCCCACGGGCGGGAAGCTTTGGCGGGCGTGTCGTTGAAATTCGTGGAAAGCGCGCGCGCCGCCGCGAAACCGGCCATGCCGATGCGGCTGACTGCGCATTCCGCGCCGCCGGCGATCATCACATCCGCGTCGCCGTATTTGATGATGCGCGCCGCATCGCCGATCGCATGTGCACCGGTGGAGCAGGCAGTCACCACTGCATGGTTCGGGCCTTTGAAACCGTATTTGATAGAAACATTGCCGGAGACAAGGTTGATCAAGCTCGCGGGAATGAAGAAAGGGCTTACGCGGCGCGGGCCTTTGTCATGCATATGCAGCGAGGTTTCCTCGATCAGCGGCAGGCCGCCGATGCCGGAGCCGATCATGACGCCGGTGCGCTCGCGCGCGGCATCGTCTTCTGGCATCCATCCCGAATCCTCAACCGCCTGCACCGCCGCGCCCATGCCGTAATGGATGAAGACATCCATTTTCTTCTGATCTTTGATCGGGACGTAGCGTTCGAGGTCGAACTCGCCTTCGCCCTTGCCGAAAATCACCTGACCCGCGATGCGCGCCGGAAGGTCGGACACGTCGAAGCGCTCGGGCGCAATAGCCCGCACACCGGACTGCCCGGCGAGCAGACGTTTCCAGGTAAGCTCCACGCCGCTAGCGAGCGGGGTGACCAGACCAAGACCGGTGACGACCACGCGGCGCATCGGTTGCCTCTAATGCCGTTCTTTACAGGGAATCAATTAACAGCCGCATTGGCCTCGATGAATTTCACCGCATCGCCGACGGTCTGAATTTTTTCCGCGGCTTCATCGGGAATCTCGCAGCCGAATTCTTCTTCGAAGGCCATCACGAGTTCGACGGTGTCGAGGCTGTCCGCGCCGAGGTCGTCAATGAAGCTGGCCTGGGCCGTCACCTTGGATTCTTCCACGCCGAGATGTTCGACGACGATCTTTTTCACGCGTTCCAGAGTATCGGTCATTATCAGGTTCCTTGAATGTTGAAACGATCCCAGCAGGGGTAAGAGCGGTAGGTACCATACTCCATTAGAATTTGCCAGCAAAACGAACGCTGCTAATTCATCAGGTTACACCATTAACAAGCCGCCATTCACATGCAATGTCTGACCCGTGATATAGGCGGCTTCCTCCGAGGCGAGAAACACGGCTGCCGCGGCGATGTCCGAAGCCGCGCCCATGCGCCCCAGGGGAATGTTCTGGGTGATGCGAGATTTCTGGTCTTCGGTGAGCGCGCCAGTCATGGCGGTTTCGATGAAGCCGGGAGCGATGCAGTTCACCGTGACATTTCGGCTCGCCACTTCCTGGGCGAGGGATTTGGTCATGCCGATCATGCCTGCTTTCGAAGCGCAGTAATTCGCCTGGCCGGGATTGCCCATCACCGCCACCACGGACGCCATATTAATAATGCGGCCCGCACGGCGCTTCAGCATACCTTTAAGCGCGGCTTTGTTGAGCTGGAAGGTCGCCGAGAGGTTGACGCGCAGCACCTGGTCCCATTCTTCGAGTTTCATTCGTAGCGCCAGGCCGTCTTTGGTGAGGCCGGCGTTGCAGATGAGAATGTCCACTTGGCCAAGCGCGGTTTCGGCCTGCGGGATGAGCGCATCCACCGCTTCGGGAGAGGAAAGGTCGCAGGGCAGCGCCACGCCGCCGATCTCGGAAGCGAGGTGCTGCAGCGCGTCGGCGCGCGTGCCGGAAAGCGCGAGCTTCGCGCCTTGTGCCGCCAATGCTTTTGCAACCGCACTGCCGATGCCGCCGCTGGCGCCTGTCACCAGCGCGGTTTTGCCGGAAAGAGAAAACATCACGCAGTCTCCAATAAAGCTTCAATATCTTTCGGTGTGTGAACAGACACTGCCGTGATCTCCGGCGCGATGCGCTTCATCATGCCCGCGAGCACATTGCCTGCGCCGATTTCCACTACTCTCGAAACGCCCAGTTTTTGCAGGGTTAGAATAGACTCCCTCCAGCGCACACGGCCCGTCACCTGCTCCACTAAAAGAGCGCGGATGGCTTCGGGATCCTGCGTCGCTTCCGCCGTCACGTTGGCGATGAGCGTCACGGAGGGACGCTGCATCGCGGTTTTCTGAAGCGCGTCTTTCATCGCCACGGCGGCGGGCTGCATGAGGCTCGAATGGAAGGGCGCGCTTACCGCCAGCTTCACGGCGCGCTTGATGCCCTGGGCTTTGGCGATCTCGATCGCCTTATCGACGCCGATGGCGCTGCCGCTGATGACGACCTGGCCAGGCGCATTATCATTGGCGACTTCGCACACATCGCCCCCAGCTTCCGCTTCTTTAGCAATGGCGAGCGCCTGTTCAAGTTCGGCGCCGAGCAACGCGGCCATCGCGCCTTCGCCGGGCTTCACGGCTTTCTGCATGGCCTGGCCGCGCAGTTTCAGGAGGCGCGCCGTATCCGACAGCGAAAATGTGCCTGCAGCGCAGAGCGCGCTGTATTCGCCCAGCGAGTGGCCGGCCACATAAGCGCAAAGATCGGGCAGCTGCTTGCCGCCCTGCTTCTCGATCACCTTCAGCACGGCCAGCGAGCAAGCCATGATGGCGGGCTGGGCGTTTTCCGTAAGGGTCAGTTCGTCCTGCGGACCTTCAAAGGCCAGACGGGAAAGTTTTTGGTTTAAGGCGTCATCCACCTCCTCAAAGACCAGCTTCGCTTCGGGGAATGCTTCCGCCAGCTCCTTGCCCATCCCGGCGGACTGAGAACCCTGACCGGGGAAAAGAAATGCCGTTTGACCCATAAAATCAGTGTCCTATCTGGTTGGCGACATGGTATGCAGAGTGGCCTCTATAAGGGGTTATCCCAGGCGCAGGCAAGCGGCAAAACGATTTTCCCAATAACTGCTTGCAACGGGGCGGAAAATCTGTATGTTTGCCCCTCTCTAAAAAAACTTTCGTTTATATTCCAGGAGCATTCGTCTTATGGCGCTCTATGAAAGCACCTTCGTCACCCGGCAGGACATCAGCCCGTCCGAAGTGAACAAGCTGGTCGAACAGTATTCCGGCATTATCGCCGCCGAGGGCGGCAAGGTGCTGCGCAACGAGTATTGGGGTCTGCGCAACCTCGCTTATCGCATCAAAAAGAACCGCAAGGGCCATTACGCCTATCTCGTGATCGACGCGCCCAGCGCCGCCGTGCAGGAGATGGAACGCAACATGCGCATCAACGAAGACGTGGTCCGCACCCTGACCGTGCGAGTCGACGCGCATGACGAAGGCCAGAGCATCATGCTGCAGAACAAGAGCGAGTCCTACGGCGAGGGCCGTGAGCCCCGCTTCGGCGAACGCCCCGAACGCGAGCCCCGCGGCGACCGTGGCGATCGCGAATACCGCGGCGACCGCGAGCCCCGCGAACCCAAGGAACCGAAGGAGTAAGCCATGAACGATTCCCCCCGCCCCTCCTCCGACCGTTCCGAAGGCGGCGCCAAGCGCGTGTTCTTCCGCCGTCGCAAGACCTGCCCGCTCTCCGGCTCCAACGCGCCGAAGATCGACTACAAGGACGTGAAGCTCCTCTCGCGCTATATTTCCGAGCGCGGCAAGATGATCCCCAGCCGCATCACCGCGGTCTGCGCGAAGAAACAGCGCGAACTCAAGCAAGCTATTCACCGCGCCCGCAACCTCGCCCTGCTTCCCTTCGTCGCGAAGTAAGAACGGCGGGCCCCCTGGGTGGGTCGCTGGAAACTGCTGAGCGAGGAGAAAATGGCGGATTTCGAGAACCGGAGCGGAACGTACATACAGGTACGAGAGCACCGGAAGCCGAGAAATGCACTATTTGCAGCC
>JAFLCR010000219.1 GCA_017302755.1 Alphaproteobacteria bacterium | reverse complement strand
AACGGGCGGCTTATTTGCCGCAGGTGCAGGAATGGTCGGTAGAGAAGCTTGGGGTGGAAATCGCCGGTAGTGCGCCGAAAACAGCGGTGCTGGTGTTTTACACAACGTGGTGCCCGCACTGCAAAGCCATGTTCCCGGATCTGTTGGAGCTGTACAAGGAGAGCGATTCCGCCAAGGTTGCGTTCTATTTCGTGGTGTTTGACCGCGAGCCCGAGATCATCGCCAATTTCCTGGCGCATCACGAGGCGCCGAAGGAGGTCACGTTCTGGCGCATGCCCGAGGCGGAAAACGAAACCCTGAAGCGATGGGCGGAAGCGCAAAAGCTGGCGTTCAAGGGGGGTGTTCCCTATGTCGCCGTGTATGGGCGCGACGGGAAGATGTTTCAAGATTTCTACGGCCGCGTGAAGAAGGGTACGATACAGGAAGCACTGAAGCTGGCGCAGGCGCGGGATGTTCCCTGATCAACCGAAAAACGCATAGCATAGCAAGATAGCTGCCACTGCGCCCGCCACGTCGGCCAGAAGTGCACAGGGCAGGGCGTGGCGCATGCGAGTGAGGCCCGCCGCGCCGCCATAGACGGCGAGGACGTAAAACGTCGTTTCCGTGCTGCCTTGGATCACCGCCGCCACCAGAGAGGGGAAGGAATCGGCGCCGGTGGTTTTCATGACGTCGATCATCAGCGCCCGCGCGCCGCTGCCGCTGAAGGGTTTGAGCAGCGCCACGGGCAGGGCGGGCAGGAAAGCGGTGTCGATGCCTACCGCGTTCAGCGCTATGCCGAGGCCGCTGATGCAGGCTTCAAGAAGGCCGCTCGCCCGCAGCAGACCCACGGCGGCCAGCATCGCGACGAGATAGGGAAGAATGCCGATGGCGGTATGAAAACCATCTTTTGCGCCGGTGATGAACGTATCGTAGAGCGCCACGCCCTTCCGCCAGCCCTGAACCAGGAAGCCGCAGATCACCAGCAGCAGCACGCCGTTGCCGATCGCTCCTGATGCCGTTCCTCGCAGTTCATGTGGCAGGGAGAGAATGCCCAAGCCGAGTGCTGCCACCGATGCCAGGCAAGCGCTCAGCGTCATCAGCGGCCCGGCAGTCAGCAGGGGAAGGCGCTGCATCCAGGCCACGAGCAGCAGCCCGGTGAGCGTCGAAGCCGTGGTGGCGAGCAGGATAGGCACGAAGACGGAAGTGGGATCGCTCGCGCCAAGCTGGGCGCGGTAGAGAAACACCGTCACCGGCAGCAGCGTGACCGAGGAGGCGTTCAGCACCATGAACAAGATTTGGGCATTGCTGGCCGTATCCGCCGACGGGTTCAGTGTCTGCAGGTCGCGCATGGCTTTCAGCCCGGCGGGGGTGGCGGCGTTGTCCATGCCGAGCACATTCGCGGCCAGGTTCAGGCACATGCTGCCGATGGCGGGATGGCCTTCGGGAATGCCAGGAAAGAAACGGCGAAAGGCAGGAGACAGCAGGCGCGCGAGGGCGTCCACGATGCCCGCTGCTTCGGCGATCTTAAACAGCCCGAGCCACAGCGCGAGCAGCCCGACCAGGCCGATGGCAAGCTCGACGCTCAGCCGGGCGGCGTCAAAGAGCGCCTGCACGCAAGCACTCAGCACGGAGGCATCCCCGAGCCAGGCGGCTCTTAGAAAAGCAAAGGCGACGGCGGTAAGAAACAGTCCGGCCCAGACCGCGCCCGGCATGGGATTACTGCGGTTTTTTGCAGGGGTATTTCTGACGCAGCATCATGGCGATGGTTGCCGCGCCCTGATTGGCCACTTCGTTATGCATCTGCACCCAGGTGACGACGGATTTGGCGATTTCCGCGTTCGTGATATTGGGGGGCAGGCAGAAGAGGTTGTGCTCTTTCTTTTCCGAGAGGCCGTAATAGGAGTAGCCTTGCGCCAGTCCGAGAATAAAGCCATCGCACAGCCCCGCCGAATGGCCGATTTCGAATTCTTTTTCAGCCGAGACATCCTTGGCTTCGTAGGTGGCGCATTCCCGGGCCAGGTCGGCAAGGGTGAAGACCTGTGCGCCCGCGGCGCAGGGAAGGAGGCTCAGAAAAGCCAACATCGCAACTTTAGATTTCTTCATCTCAAGGAGCTCCCGGGGGGACACCGCAGTTCGGGGTGGGATTGAAGAAATATTCTATCTCATTTAACGGCACACATTGCAACGTTGTGCATGCCAGCCCGAAATAGGGGTAGGACTGGTAGCAATTGCGCTGGTCAAGCTGCGTCTGGCAGTTGCCGGAGCCGGTGCAGGTGCCGGCGGCCCAGTTGGAGGCACGCAGCTGCACGCAGGGGCCACCCGCGGCATTGGGCACCACGCGCCACACCACCGCCGCCTGGCCCAGCGGGTAGCGCTGGCTCTTGATGACTGCGACGGTTTGTTTCTCGATGAGGCTGCCGGTGCCGGCGGGGTTCGCCACGCGGCACGCGGAAATAAAGGGATAGAGATTCCAGTCCTTCGGCGGGATGCCGAGCAGAATCTCGCGGCGGGTGGACTGCACCGTTTGCGTACCGCTGGTCACGGTTTCACGGATGTCGAGCCAGGATTTGGCAACAGATTCCAGCTGCTCCACCACGTAATCGTTGCTGTAGCCTTCCTCGCGGTATTCAGGAGAGGAACGGTCCGCAATGGGCTTGAAGGGATCAGTCGGTGTGCTGGGTGTATAACGCAGCGTGCCGTCATCCTTGCAGAAGGGGGTGAGGCCGCCGGTGCCGCTGGTGATACCGTCGCGGAAGCAGGCGGGGTTGTCGGTCAGGATATTGGGGGGATTACTGCATCCGGCGGGGCGGTCACCCATGGAGCTGTTTCCACCAATCGTAATATCGCCGATGAAGCAGTCACTCGGATTGGTGCGGCAGCGGTCCGCCGCCAGGTCAGAGAAGCAGGTGGTGTTGGAACGAAGCTGATTCTCCACAGTTTCCAGCGCGCTTTTGACGCTGTCTGCAATGGAGACTGCGTTGGTCAGAGCCTGGTTGAGCGCCGTCATTGACGTCGAGCTGCTCAAGCTGCCGATAGCGGCGGATTGCGCGGTGACGGCGGCTGTCGCTTCGTTCAGCTTGGCCGTTACCGCCGTGATGGATGCCGCCGGAAGCGTATAGCCGCAGGCGCTAAGGGTTTTATTGATGATCTTGCTGGCTTCGTTCACGAGGCCTTTGCTCATGTAATAGGTGATTTTTGTGCTGCTGGCCATGACGGCGCCCCCGGACGTTGTGCCAGGGTTGCTCAGCGCGCTTGTCAGAG
>JAFLCR010000218.1 GCA_017302755.1 Alphaproteobacteria bacterium | reverse complement strand
ATACCGCAAAGAAAGGCAGCAGCGCGTTGAAAACAAACGCAATCAGCAGCAGACGCACCAGCGGCGTATGGCGTGCAGGGTTAAGCATTGCGCGCACCATAGCAGCTAAGGCGCAAGCCGCAAGCCTCAGGCTTCTTTTGGGGTCACATCACTTAAGCGGTTGGATTTCTTGAGCGCCTGCACGGTCAAGGCCATGATCGCCGACAGCGCGATCATTCCCCCAAGGAAGCAGAGATAGCCGAAATGCGCCGAAATGTCACGCAGGGCCAGGTATTCGTACATTTCGGTAAGGGTTAAGGTAACGAAAGTGTTGGCGATGGTGCTGTAATCTTTCACGATCACACGCTTGAGATTGAAGCGCATGCCTTCCGTCGCTTCCCGGAAGCGGGAGGGATTCGGCCACCATCGCGGCGTGTCGGCGCAGTAGGCATCATAGGCATCGCCGAACTTGCCGCGCAGATATTCTTCCTCCGCCAGGATGATGCACTGATAGACGAACAGGTAGAAGGTGAATCCCGCCAGCATGACCATGGGGTTGCCGTGCATCAGGAACACGCCGGAGTAGATCAGCATGTTGCCCAGATAAAGCGGGTTGCGGGAAAGCCTGAAAATGCCTTCGGTGACAAGGTTTTCCGCGTACACTTTCTTTTTAAGCCCGCCGCGCTTGATGTAGGCGTACCCGATCACCAGCGCACGCAGGGCGAGGCCGGAAAAGGCAAGGAGCAGGGCAAGAAAGTCCTTGGCGTACTCCAGCGTCTCGCTGTGAAAGATTTCATGTGGCGGCACGGCCAGCACGAACAGCGCCAGGACCACCAGGGGGAAGGCGTGATTGCGGTAGCGGAAAAAGAAATTGCCGATGCGCACCATAATGGATTGCATGAAGCCTCCTGTCATTTGACGGCGATAATGCCGCAGAAATTATACCAGCGGAAAAAAGATTCCACGTGCTTAAAGCCGACTTCGCGCAGCAAGGTTTCGTTTTCCTGCATGCGGTAGGGGATGAGCACGTTCTCAAGCGCTTCGCGCTTCTGGGCGATTTCGATGTCGGAATAGCCGTTGCGGCGCTTGTAGTCGTAGTAGTGGTTGATGAAGAGCCGATTGAAGATCGTGTCTTCGCTGGTGAGCTTCTCGACGAGAATCAGACACCCCATGTCATTGAGACTTTGATAGATCATCTTCATCACACGCTCGCGGTAAAGCGGGCGCACGAATTGCAGCGTCAGCAACATGGTGACGACACTGGCATTTTCCAGAAATAATCCCTGGTGCAGATCGCCCTCGATGAGGTCGAAGCGCCGTTTCATGCCGGACGCCTCAATCTTCTCCCTGGCCTTGGCGAGCATGTCGGCTGAATTGTCGATACCAACAAAACGCACCGATTCGGGAAGATACGTATCCAAAGCCAACAGCGTGGTTGCCGTGGAGCAGCCGATGTCGTAGAGATTGGTATTCGGCTGGGCGAAATCCTTGGCCATCTCGCAGGTCATGCGCTGAATTTCGTCGTAAAAAGGCACGGAGCGGCTGACCATGTCATCAAACACGTTCGCCACACGGGCATTAAAGCTGAAATCACTGGCGGGCGCTGGTTGCTGGAACACGGCGTCCTTTTCGGAAGAACGGATAAATTTAGTCACCTGGCTCAGCTTCATGGCCGCGCTCCTTGAAGATATTCTTCAATGTGCACGCATTAACACCGCCGAATCGTTACGGCAACAAAACAACGTGCTATTGCGAAGCGTTTGCGCATTTTTTACGGGTGCTTGATGTTGTGCCCAAATCCGTCCCCGCGAATCTTTACTCACGTTACGTTTAGGTTGGGTGCGATGCACTTGAAAAGAGGAGCCACTATGCGCACCATTACCCTTTCTTTCCTGGCCCTGGCGCTCGCCACGGCGATTCATCTGCCCGCCCAGGCGGCTGAGGTGGAGAAAACGGTTACCCCCGTTGCCACCGCGCCGCAGAACCCGGTTTTCGAATATTCTGCCCGCAAGGTGCTTGGCTATGTGTCTGAGGCGCGTGTCGCTTCCTCGAACCGGCAGAAGGATGCAGCTATGTCCTACATCGACGCCGCGCAGATTGAGCTGGCTAACATTCGCAACACCAAGAATCATTTGGAAACCGTGGGCGTGCGCTTTGGCCGTGTACTTTATGGCGATACAGGCAGCTATTACATCCCCATCGCCGACGACACATACGCGGTACGCAGCTACGCGCATGGGCCTTTCTGGTCTTCCGATAAGGCGATAGCCGTGCGCGATGTGCAGCTGTTGAATGTAGACATTGCCATCAATCCGGAAAAGGCGATCGCACGGCTCGACACCGCGAAGCAGAAACTCGGCAAGGATGATTGGAGTGCCGCCGATGATGAACTCGAGGCGCTGCTAAGCGAATCGATCCGTGAAACCGCTTCTTCCGGCCAACCTTTGACGCAGCTGATGGATAACATCTACCTGACCCGCGTGCTCGTCCGGCAGTCGAATTTCGATGGCGCGCGTTACACGCTGAAGCACGCCAAATCGGCTCTAGATGATTACGAAAAGACCGCAACAGACGCGCAGAAGACCCGTGCCACTGCGCTCCGCCAGGAGATCGACAGCCTGCAGGCCACCATCGACAAGCGCGACCCCACCATGATGCAGCAAGCCGCGAGCAAGGTGGATGAGTGGTGGACCGACCTGAAAGCCTGGACGAAGGAGAAGACGCTGTGACCACGTTCCTGTTCCATAAATCCGGCAGAAACTTCGAATACGGGGTGCTCGCCTTGATCATCGTCGGCGTTCCGGCCGCTGTGTTCGCGGGGATGTATTACCTGTTTCTCTACATGCTGCCTCTGATGAGCAGCGAAGTGGGGCACACGATCTACTATGCCGCGCTCATTTTTCTCGGCCTGGCGGTACCGTATTTCTCGCTGAAATTAGGCATGCATTATGCCCATCTTCGCAACCGCGAGCAGAAGAAGCTGAAGCTCAAGGACATCCCTAAGGATCAGGAGCCAATTCGCAAAGTAATGCGTTGAGAAAAAAAAGCCGCCATCTGGCGGCTTTTTTAAACTTATGCTGCTTTTTGTCCCACGGCGCGCTCCACCACTTTTCCGATCTCGCGGAGACTTTCGTTCTCACGCAGGATGCAACCGAACGTGATGATGCCGCAGGCTTTGCCGGCCTGGCTTTTCACCATCAGGCGGCTCACCTGATGGTCGCGCATTTGCTGGGCGGCATTCTCCAGCGTATCGTCTTCCTGGCAATAATACACCTCGCTGGTCATGTAGTCCCGCACCTCTGCGGAGGTGACGTCCACACCGTCGGCCACGGCGCGAATGACGATGTCGCGGTCGGTAATGATGCCTTCGGGTTTATCCCAGCTTCCAACCGGCAGCACGCC
>JAFLCR010000217.1 GCA_017302755.1 Alphaproteobacteria bacterium | reverse complement strand
GACCTTCGTGACGTCTTATGCCGATACCGGGTTTTTCGGCGTGTATACCGGCACGGGGGAAAAGGAATCCGCCGAGATGGTGAACGTCATTCGCGGCGAGCTGGCGCGATTCGCCGCTTCTGCGACCGAGGAGGAATTGGCGCGCACCCGCACCCAGGCGATCTCCAGCCTCAGAATGTCGCGCGAGAGCACGTCGTCGGAAGTGGATACGCTCGGGCGGCACCTGCTGAATTACGGGCGGGTGATTCCGATCGAGGAAGTGGTGGAAAAGATCGAGGCGGTGACGCTCGCGGATATTCGCCGCGTGATCGAGGACGTGCTCGCCACGAAAGAGGCGATGGTCGCGCTCGGGCCGGTGAAGAACGTGGAGAAGGTGGCGGCTTAGCGGGCCCGGTCTGCAGATTTCTGCGGCTGTTCGCTATTGGCGAGTTCCGCATCGCGCTGGGCGCGGTAATCTTTGAGGACTTGCTGAGGTGAGATGTGCGCGAAGTTGGTATCTATGTTGTATCGCGCGCCGGGACGCTCATTGCTGAAGTTTTTGGTTCTCTCCGGATCTACTTCTTGCGTGGCGAGGGTCGCCAGGGTTTTGGTATAATCCACCTGGCGGTCGCGGATATTATCGCCGACCGCTGACATCATGTTGCTCGCGAGCAGGACGCTTTGCCTGCCGTAGCCTTCGAGCGCTATTTTTCCGTCCGGCCTGGTTTCGATGGCGAGTGGCCTGAAGGTATCCCGGTCGCCGTTGGCGATGGCCTGCAGCACGAGGGTGGGGTTGGTGATGCGATCACCCGCCATATCCACCAGGTTTTGCATCAGCGCCGGATTTTCCTTGAGCATGGTGTGCAGCACCGCGCCCGCGCCGAGGCGGTGGATCTGTTCGCGCATGGCCTCGCGCTGCGCTTCGGGCGCATTGGCGATGAGAATATCGCTAAGATGGGCATTTTCCACGGCGCCGAGAGAGACGCCCTGGTGAACCCGTGACTGGAGGGCATCGACGGCGCCTTCGTTCTGCAGCCTTGCCCAGGTGGCGGCGTCGAACGTCTCCAAGGTGTCGCTGGTGGCGCGGATTTTCACGTTGATGAGTTTTTCGCGGTCTTTGTTCAAGAGAGCTTCGGCGACTCCGTTCTCATCCAGGCGGATGGGCTTGTTATCAATGCCGAGCATGGGGTTGTTGGGGTCGTTGAACAGCGCGGTGATTTCGCTGATCAGCTGCTCGCCGTAAGCGTGCGCGGCGCTGTTCTGCGTGGCCATGGCGATACGATCTTCGGGGGAGAGGCGCGCCCCGCCCATGGCGTCGAGGACATGGGCTTTGGTTTCCATGGCGGCCTGGGTGGCGACTTGGTTGGCGATGCGTTCTACGGCGTCATCGGGCAGGCCTTCCTGGGAAAGCTGCATTTTGACCATGCCCGCGATGGTGGTCTGGTCCAGGCCATTGCGAGCCAGGCTATTGGCGAGTTGCTGCGCGTTGCTCTGGGCCTGGGCTTCGGAAGGGGCGAGGTCGATGGAAGTGGCGCGGATGGGGGAGATGGTGATGGTATCCTGGGCGGTGGAGCCGAAGATTACACGCGCGGCGCCCGTGGCGACCCTGGCGGCGCGGGCGCGTTCTTCTTCTGGCAGGTCATTGATGTTGGTGGCCATGTTGCAAAGCCTCTATAAACAAGGTGTATTTTAGCAGGGAAATATTACCTCGTGATGAAGCGCGCGCAAAGAAAAAGGCGGGGTATCGCCCCCCGCCTTGGTTCCTGAATAACAAGCCTGTTATCCCTTCGATACCGCGGTACCCAGCTGGGACTCCGGCTGATCAACCTTGGCCGTCCAGGGCACGCGAGGAGTAAGGGGTTTTTGAGCGGCATTGTCTTGGCCGATCTCCCTATCATCCGCAACAATGGAAGACGTTTCCTGACGCTGGTTCAACACGGCTGCGATGGCGCTAATATCAAGAGCCGCCTTTTGCAGGCCAGTCTGAATCTGGCCGAGGATGAATTCTGCTTGCTCCTGTGCGGCTTTCGGATCGTAGGAAGTGCTTTCATCCGCGAAGCGTGAAGAAACGGTTCCTGCGACAACCTTGAAATTGCGCTGGTCTACGTTTGCCAGCAATTGAAGAGCATCGTTTGAACTGAGGACGCTGCCTTCGTAAATATCAATCACTTGAAGGGCGCGCTGATTCAAGATGGCTTCAAGCACAGCCATGGCGCCATAGCGCGGATCGTGGATATACGCGGAAAGCGCATTGCCGGGTCCGGGATTCTGCTGCAGCATTTTGGCGACTTTGTAGTCGATGGTGGCTATGCCTACTTCGATGGTTTCTTCGCTTGCGGCTGCGTCGGCCTTTTTGATGGGCGCTGCGTCTGGGTTGATCGCTTTGATCAGCTCAGCTTCATGTTCGCTGACGCCTTGGAACTTGGTGCCCGTATTGCGTTTGACGTTCGCGTATTTATTCGCGAGTTCCGCTTCTGGCAGCGTTTCAAAATCCACGGCCACTTCAGCAGCGGAGACCTTGAGCTCAACGCCGTCCGCGCTTTTGAAGGACAGGCTGGCGATTTCTTCGAAGTAGGCTGCGCCGTAAACGGCATGGGCCTGCGCGACAATCCTATCTATGATGATCTGTTGGAATTCCTCCGCGGCTGTCTGCGCCTGTTGTGCGTTAATCTTGGCGACGGCGTTTTGTACGGCCAGTTTCGCAGCTTCCTTGTCCACATTCGCGGTGGTCTGGGCGATGATGGAAGGGAAGACATCCTGTGCGGCGTAGCGATCGGCTACCGGAAGCTCTTCAAGAATGCGGATGAGTGCGGCTTCGATCTCGGCGGGGGATTTGCTGGATGCTACCTGATCGGCAAGCGCTTGAGCCGCTTTTACCGCCTTTTCGGAGGGTGCAAGCGTCCACGTCATGGGGGCGACAGGCAAGCCTAAAAGGTCCTCGGCTGTTCCGATTCGGGTTTGCTCATCAACGTGAACTTGAGGCTGCGCCATGTGAAATCCTTAAGAATGCAATCTTAATAACCAGTATACCGTATACTGTGAAAGATTTGTGACAGAAAGAAGAAAGTTTAAGTTTTTTAGGCGTGTCCGGCCTGGCCTGAAAGTTTGGAAATATCCACCCCCACCGACAGGGCGGAATGGTTCCATTTCAAGTCGTTGGCGGTGTCGAACACCAGGTCCGGCGTGGCGGGTACGGTGAGCCAGGAATTGGCCTCGATCTCGGCTTCGAGCTGGCCGGCCGTCCAGCCCGCGTAGCCCAGCGCCAGAAGCGACTTTTTGGGCCCCATGCCGACCGCCATGTCGCGCAGCACCTGGATGTTGGAAGTAAGCGCGATGCCATTTTGCATCAGCACGGTTTCGCTGCGGGCATATTCGCAGGAATGCAGCACGAAGCCGCGCGCCGCGTCCACCGGGCC
>JAFLCR010000216.1 GCA_017302755.1 Alphaproteobacteria bacterium | reverse complement strand
GGTTTTTAACGGCTTCGGCACCATCACGGCGACGCGCAGCGCCGATGCGAACATCGTGGCCGAACGCGAACGCCTGCGCGGCGTGGAGCAGGACGTGCTGCTTCAGACCATCACCACTTATATGGATGTCGTGCGGGATACCGCCGTGCTCAAACTCAGCGAGAACAATGTCGAGGTTCTTGGCAAGCAGTTGCAGGCAACCAATGACCGCTTCTCTGTCGGCGAGGTAACGAAGACGGACGTGGCGCAATCGCAGGCGCGGCAATCGCGTGCTACTTCCGACCGCATCCAGGCAGAGGGCAATCTGATTTCCTCTACCGCGCAGCAGGAAAAGCTGGTGGGCGAGAAACCGGTGGATCTGAAAATGCCCGAGAGACTTCCGGCTATTCCGGCCACGTTTGAAGAGGCGCAGGCGAGGGCGCTGGCGGCGAATCCACTGCTCACCCGCGCGGATCATCTGCAGAAAGCGGCGGGGCATGACAGCTACACCGCGCGTTCGCGCATTCTGCCCACGGTGGCGATCGTCGGTGAAATGCGCCGCGACGACGGCTCGAGCATCAATCGCGGCAGCAGCTATGAGAATGACAGCATTACGGTGACGGCCAGCATTCCCCTGTACCAGTCGGGCGAGGAGTATTCGCGCATCCGCCAGGCGGACCGCACCAACGAGCGCCGTAAGGAAGAAGTGAACGACACGCGCAACCAGGTGATTCAGAATATCACCCAGGCGTGGCAGCAGGTGCAAACCGCGCGTGCGACCATCAAATCCAATACCGACTCCGTGAAAGCGGCGGAAATCGCGCTGGACGGCGTGAAGCAGGAAAACCAGTACGGCGCGCGCACCACGCTCGACGTGCTCGATGCTGAACAGGAACTTTTCCAGGCGCGGGTGAATCTGGTCCGCGCACAGCGCGACGAGGTGGTGGCGGTGTACACGTTGCTTGCCGCCATGGGTGATCTTTCGGCGCGTAATCTGCAACTGCCCGTGCAATATTATGACCCGGAAAAGAACTATCGCCGCGTCAAATGGAAATTCATCGGCTGGTAGTTTTTCAGCCGGATGATGCAGGCACCACACGAAATGTGGTGTTGGGTGGTTCAAGGACTTGTAGTCTCGGCCAGCTTTGATATGCTTCAGGAGTAAGTCAGCGAGGACATCCCATGGCCAATCCTTCCAGTGCGCAAGCCGATCCTTCGATGGAGGAAATTCTTCAGTCGATCCGCCGCATCATCACGGAAGATGATGCCGCTCCGGCGAAGCCAGCCCCGGTAGAAACACCGGCGGCCAAGGAAGTGGAAGACGTTTTGGAACTCACGGAAGTCGCAGAAGAGCCCAGGAAAGCTCCGCCTGCACCCGTGGCGGAAGCCAAAAAAAGCGCTCCCAGAAATGACGATGTGATGCTGGAGATTGATCAGATGGCTTCTCCCGAACCCAAGAACCGCAAGCTGGACGATGAGATGCTGGTCTCTGCCCGCGTGGCCCAAGAAGCGACGGACGCCATTGCGAATCTGATGGAAAGCATCCCGCGTGCAAAAGAAACACCGCGCGCACCTGTCGATCCGTCGCTTGGCCTCTCGGTCGAGGACTGGCTTTCCAGAATGCTTCGCCCGTTGCTCAAGACCTGGCTCGATGAAAATCTGCCCGGCATCGTGCGGGAGACGGTGGAAAGAGAAATCCGTAAGATCGTTCGTTGAGTATTTAGCTAATTTTAAGCTTTCTCCATTACTCCTCTAGCAAAGAACGCTAAGAGCAAAGTGTATGTGGGGAAATCAATATTGGGCTAAATGTGCCCTCCTGATTGCGTGTGTTTCCGCTTCTGCGGCATGGGCCCAGCAAGTGCCCGCGCTTCCAGATCCCATTCCTGGTAATGTTCCGATACCGGTACCCGAAGCGGCGGCGCCGCTACCAGCGCCGGAAGTTTCCGCGGCTAACGTGCCGCAACCAGGCGCGCTACCGGCGATTCCTGAAATAACGCCGCCGCCCGTAATTCCGGGAGGGGCGGAGCTTGCGACGCCTCCGCTGGTCGTGCCGCCGGATATGATGGCCGC
Source organism: Alphaproteobacteria bacterium (assembly GCA_017302755.1). Classification (GTDB taxonomy): domain Bacteria; phylum Pseudomonadota; class Alphaproteobacteria; order Rickettsiales; family JAFLCR01; genus JAFLCR01. The sequence goes on along the minus strand of JAFLCR010000216.1, from coordinate 1,383 downwards.
GCCTGCTGCTCTTGCGCCCGCCGTTCCATCCGATATGCAGGCTGCGAAGCCCGCTATGCTTCCCACGCCCTCTCAAGCAGAGTTGCCGGCTGCACCGTCCGCTATTGTGCTTCCGCCGCCGCCGCCACCGCCGTCGCCGGCTCAAACCGCGTTGGAACCGCCGCCCGCATTTGTCCCGCCGCCTTTACCGGATGCAGGGGCTGCCGCCATGAAGGATACGTTCCCGATGCTGCCGGAGGCGAAGAAGAAAAAGACCGCCAAGAAAAAATCCGGCAAGAAAGAGGAAATCGCGGCAAAGCAGGACAGCGAACCTAAGCCGGTGGAACAGGCGGCGGTCGAGGAGAAGCCGGTCAAGCTTCCCGATCGCCGCGCTTACGACACGGTGCTTCCCGAAACCGTTTATAATACGAATTACTCCAGGGATAATGTGCATCTCCCCAAAGCCGTCACGCGGCTGGATTACACGCGCCTTCTGTTTCGCGGAGCCGCGCGTGGTGATGTAAACGCCATGCACGCATTGCTGGAGGCGGGGGTTGATATCGAATCCCGCAACGATCATGGGGAAACGGCGCTCATTTATGCCACGCGGTCGCTCAATTTTCAGGGCGTGCTGACATTGCTGGCGCGCGGAGCCAACCCCAATGCCATGACGAACCATGGCGCCACGGCGCTGCATTATGCAATCAAGGGCAACCGTGCGGATATTCTTCGGCTGTTGCTGGAACGTGGCGCGAATCCCAATATTGCCGACCCGGCCGTGCCGACGCCTCTGGTGCTGGCGGTGGTGAGCGGCGATGTGACGCTGTGCAACCGCCTGCTGGCGCATGGCGCGGATCCCGACCTGGCGAACGGGTTGGGCGAAACAGCCCTGCATGCGGCGGTGGCGACGAATTCCGCGTGCCTGACCAGCCTTTTGGAACGTCGCGCTCATGTGGATGCCCGCGATGCGGGAGGGCGTACGCCGCTCTGGCTGGCGGCGCAAAAAGGTAATGCGGAAGCCGCGCGTCTGCTGATCGCCTATGGCGCTGATACGCATCTCGCCGACAGGATGGGAGTGGAGCCGATTGCGGAAGCCTCGCGGCGCGGCCAGCAGCATGTCATGGGAACACTGATGTCTGAGCAGATGCGGCGTCAGCTGCATGCCGGTGCGGTTCCGGTGCCGCCTGTGACCACGGTGACGGCGGTGCAATAACTCGCGTTTCTATTCAAAACAAAAAGCCCCGCATTTCTGCGGGGTTTTTTTGTTGTTCTGTTTATTGCAGGAAGCGGGTTGGTAGTGGAGTGTTGGATAACACTTAGAAAGGAGGTAATCCAGCCGCACCTTCCGATACGGCTACCTTGTTACGACTTCACCCCAGTCACTGATCCTACCGTGGTCGGCTG
>JAFLCR010000215.1 GCA_017302755.1 Alphaproteobacteria bacterium | reverse complement strand
CCATCGACGACCTGGACCTCAAGGGAAAGCGCGTCCTGCTGCGCGCCGACCTCAACGTTCCCATGCGCCACGGCAAGGTCACCGATGCCACCCGCATCACCCGCCTGCTGCCCACCTTCCGCGACCTGATCGCCAAGGGCGCGAAGATCGTGGTGCTCTCGCATTTCGACCGGCCGGAGGGCAAGTACGTCCCCTCCATGTCACTCGCCCCACTCGCCGACGCGCTTTCCGAAGCCCTGGACGGCATGGAGGTGAAATTCGGCGTGGACTGCATCGGCAACCCCGCCCGGGAAGCAGTGCAGTCCCTGAAGAACGGCGAAATCGTGCTGCTCGAGAATCTTCGCTTCCACGCAGGCGAGGAAAAGAACGACCCTGCCTTCACCAAGGAGCTGGCGGCGCTGGGAGAAGTCTACATCAACGATGCCTTCTCCTGCTCGCACCGTGCCCATGCCTCGATCACCGGCCTCGCCGAGCTGCTGCCCGCCGCCGCCGGGCGGCTGATGCAGGCGGAGCTGACGGCGCTCGAGACCATTCTCGAAGCCCCTGAAAAGCCGATGGCGGCGATCGTCGGCGGCTCGAAGATTTCTACCAAGCTGGAGTTGCTCGGCAACCTCGTGGAAAAGGTGGATTACCTCATCATCGGCGGCGGCATGGCCAATACGTTCCTGCATGCCCAGGGGCTGGATGTCGGCGCGTCGCTGTGCGAAACGTCCATGAAGAAAAAGGCACAGGAAATCCTGAAAGCCGCCGAGGAAAAGAAGTGCAGCATCCTGCTGCCCGTCGACGTGGTGGTGGCGTCCAGCATCGCCCCCTCCGCCCCGAACCAGGTCGTGCCAGTCGCGGCGGTGCCCAAGGATAAAATGATCCTCGATATCGGCATGCGCAGCCTGGTGGCCCTGGCCCAGGTGCTCGACCAGTGCAAAACCGTGGTCTGGAACGGCCCGGCAGGCGTGTTCGAAACCGCCCCCTTCGGCACCGGCACGGTCGCCCTGGCACGGCATGTGGCGCTGCTCACCCGCGAGGGCAAGGTGAAATCCATTGCCGGCGGCGGCGACACCGTGGCCGCGCTGTCCCACGCCGGACTGTCTGATGATTTCACCTACATGTCCACCGCGGGCGGCGCGTTCATGGAATGGCTGGAGGGCAAGACGCTCCCCGGTGTTGCCGCGCTTTACGCCAAGCTGGCCGGAAAGCGGAAAACCGCTTAGCCTTTGGGCATGCGCCCCATCATCGTTCATTCCCTCACCCATTGCGACACCGCGCTTCAAGCGGCGGAGGGGCGGCCCGTCACGCTGCTGACGCCGCCCGGCGGCTGCTCCTCGCTCGGCGCGGCCTATCTCTGGGCCATGTTTGAGGAGGCACGCGCCCGCCACCCCGGCGGCGCCTTCACTCCCCTGGTGGATGCAGGCGACGCTCCCGGCCATGCGCTCGGGGCGCTGCGCACGGGGTTCCGCGAGCTGGTGTTCACGGGCAAAGGCCAGGCCCGCATCAGCCTGGAAGACATCGCCCGCCAGCTTGGCGGCAGGCTGCACCCCACCCCTCTGGAAACGCTGGATTTGTTGGGCGTGCACGACCCTCTCGGCGCGGCCCGCGCCTGGTTGGGCGTTGCCAAATCGGGCACGATCCTCTAAGAGACTGCTTCGACTTATAATTCCAAAGGATTCCCCCATGGCGAACGTCTCGCGCGAAGTAAAAAAAATCCTCTCCTGGTACGAGAGCGACAACCCCGGCACCAAGGCCAACCTCGCCCGCATGCTGATGCAGGGCAAGCTGGGCGGCACGGGGCGCATGGTGATCCTGCCCGTGGACCAGGGCTTCGAGCACGGCCCCGCCCGCAGCTTCGCCAAAAACCCGGCGGCCTATGACCCGCATTACCACTTCCAGCTGGCGATCGACGCGGGGCTTTCCGCCTACGCCGCCCCGCTCGGCATGCTGGAGCTTGGCGCCGATACCTTCGCCGGGGAGATTCCCCTCATCCTCAAGGTCAATTCCTCCAATTCCCTTACCCCCAAGGAAGACGCGCCCGACCAGGCCGTGACCGCCGGCGTGGAAGACGCGCTGCGCCTCGGCTGCTCGGCGATCGGCTATACGATCTATCCCGGCTCTACCCAGGCGCTCGACATGTTCGAAGAGCTGCGCGAGCTGACGATTGAAGCCAAATCGGCGGGCCTCGCCGTGGTGGTGTGGTCGTATCCGCGCGGCGGCTTCCTCACGAAGCCCGGCGAAACGGCGGTCGACATCTGCACCTACGCGGCGCATATCGCGGCACTGCTCGGCGCGCATATCATCAAGGTGAAGCCGCCCAAGGCGCATCTCGAACTGCCTGAAGCGAAGAAGGTCTACGAATCCGAGAAGATCGATATTTCCTCGCTGGCCAAGATGATCGCCCACGTGAAGCAGGCGACGTTCGGCGGCAAGCGCATCGTGATCTTCTCCGGCGGCGAGGCCAAGGGGCTGGACGACGTGTACGACGAAATCCGTGCGCTTCGCGACGGCGGCGCCAACGGCTCGATCATCGGCCGCAACACCTTCCAGCGCCCGCGCGAGGAAGCGCTCAAGATGCTGAATGACATTATTCAGATCTATAAAGGAAAACTGTAATAGGAGGCTGTGATGGCTTTTGTTGCGTACCCCGCAGATTTCGCGGATCGCATGCGTGCGGAGTCACACACGTTAGGTTTGGCGGGCGTGCATGCGGAAGCGCTTGACCGGGCGCTGGACGGCATCGAGTCACCTCATGCCAATTTAAGGGATATGCTGGAACGCGCCATGAACCCCGCAAGCTACGGCGTAGGACCATCGCGGATTTTGGGCGTCATCAATGGCGGGCGGGATCCAGAAGCCTTGAGAACGCTCGAAGGATGCGTCCGCATTGAAACGCTGTACATGGAATTGCTAGACATTCAGCAGCAGCGTCAAAATGCTCCTTTCGACATGGGAGAGTCTCTTTAGGCATGGCTCTCGCGCTTCACGACATCGCCAACATCTCCACCGGCTATGACTGGCAGAACGGTGGCTGGGCCTATCTGTGGCTGGAGCCGTCGGCGGATGCCGTGCAGCAGGATTTCTCGGATCTGAAAGCGCTGACCAAGGGACGCAGTCGTGTGCTGGATGCCCGTATCATCGCCGTCGACCCCTATCTGCGCGAAACCGGAGACAATGCGTTCCCGGACGGTTGGAACTTCAAGCCCGAACGCGGCATCTGCTTCGGCTGGCGCTGCGGTCAGCACGGCGAGCATGCGGCCGGCATCAGCCAGGAAGCGCTGGCAAAGCACGTCCTTCCTGTGCTGGCACAGCACCTGGGGATTGATCCCGCCGAGCTTCAGGCATTCCTGGGCAGGGTCAGGGAGTGAGCGCTTCCTGCCGGCTTTACCTCATCACGCCCGCGGCGTTTGAACCGGCCACGTTCCTTCCGCAACTGGACAGCGCCCTTGGCACAGGCGGGG
>JAFLCR010000214.1 GCA_017302755.1 Alphaproteobacteria bacterium | reverse complement strand
GGCACGATCAACGTAGTTCCCGATCACGCCTCCTTCACCCTTGGCCTCGCCGGAGCCAGCAAGCAAGAGTGGGAAACGCTCGCCGCGGGCTTGGCCGTAACGGCTTGCGAACTTTCGCAGCCCAAGGGTTGGAAACCTCACCCTCACGCCGCGTCAGGCGAGAACGTCACGATCCAAACCTCCTCTGCCACACCGCTGGCGGAAATTCCTTCCGCCATCCGCATGACCGTGGATTTGCGCAATGCCAGCGAAGACAAGATTGACGCCGCCGACGCCGCCATCGAGCAACGCTTCACCGAGCTTGCCGCGCAAGGCCTGCACCTGCATTCGGCGCGCAAGCAGCGCATTGCACCGACACCCGGCAATCCGTTCCTGATCAACCTCGTCCGCGGCGTCAAACAGACCCTGGGCTACACCGACTTGCTGGACGTCGTGCTCGCCGCCGGGCATGATTTCAATAATTTCGCCTACGCGCTGTGGCACGGCCACCGCATTCCCGCCGTGATGATCGCCTCCGCCTGCGTGAAAGGCATCAGCCACAACGTGGAGGAGCGGACGCTGCTGGAGGATATCCACCAATCCGGCAACGTTCTGCTGCACACGATGTTGCAACTTGCGGACGCGCGCACCGTCATTCCCGAATGGAACGACCCGCCGCCGCTGAATCACGCTCAAAAGCTGGAAATGGAATTCGGCGCGCCTTTAAGCCGCGCCTGATTTCTCCATCACCAGACAGCGCCATTGCTCCTGCGCCAGCGTGCGCCGGTGGATGAAGCCCGCCTGGCCATAAGCGTCCGTCACCTGTTCTTCCAGCCATGGCAATATGCCGGAAAGCACCAGTATCCCCACCGCCGCCTGGCTCATCGGTGCAGCCATTCTGAGAATCGGCTCGGCAAAAATATTGCACAGCACGAGATCGTAAGGCGCCCCTTCCGCCACCTCTCGATGCGCAAACCCTTCGCTGCGCAGGAAGCGGATGCCCTCCACGCCGTTCTCCTCCGCATTGGCCTGCGCCGCTTCCAGCGCGGCAGCCTCGCTGTCCACGGCGAGCACGCCGGCCTGCGGCCACAGCCTTTTTGCCACGAGCGATAGAATACCCGAACCGCAGCCCATATCCAGAATACGCCGGAACTCGCCGCCGCCTTCCTTCAGCGCGAACATGGCTTGCAAGGCAAGCATGGTCGTCGGGTGCTGGCCGGTGCCGAACGCCGCCGCGCCCGCCTGAAGTATCACTTCGCGCATCCACCCTCCTCTATTGGATGACAATAGCACTGCAATCTGACAATATCACCGCCATCTTCAGGACACACTCTCATGGCATCCCTCCCTCCAGAGCCGTTTTCCCTGTTCGCCCAATGGTTCGAGGAGGCGCGCTATTCCTCGATGCGCGAGCCCAACGCCATGACCGTCGCCACCGCCACCAAAAGCGGCATTCCTTCCGCGCGCGTGGTGCTGCTGAAACATGCGGATGAAAACGGCTTCGTGTTCTACACCAACCTCGGCAGCCGCAAGGGCCAGGAGCTGCAGGACAACCCCCGCGCCGCCCTTTGCTTCCACTGGATGCCGCTGGGCAAGCAGGTGCGGGTGGACGGCGCGGTGGAGCAGGTGAGCACCGACGAGGCCGATGCTTATTTCCAGTCCCGCCCGCGCAAAAGCCGCATCGGCGCCTGGGCGTCGAAGCAATCGCAAGAATTGAAAACGCGCATGGAGCTGGAACAACGGGTGCTGGAGACGACGGCGAAATTCGGTTTCGGCAACATCCCGCGCCCGCCCTACTGGTCCGGCTTCCGCGTGATTCCGGAAAAGATCGAGTTCTGGCAGGAAGCGCCCTTCCGCCTGCACAACCGCATTCTTTACACGCGCGAGAACGGCGGGTGGAAGATTTCGCGGCTGTTTCCTTAAACCTCCGTCAGCGTCGCCTCGGCATAGGAATTGGGCGTCTCCCACAGGCGGATATGCCAGCACACCAAGCCCGGATATTGCACGAACAATCCGGGAATCACCTCTTTCAGCAAATATTCCGCCATGCGCTCCGCCGTGGGATTGAAAGGCAGGTAAAACGGCGCCTGGCCGGTTTCGGCGGCGATGCGGTCGCCCAGCGCCCGATCGTTCTCGTGCAGGATCACGTTGTGATCCCAATGCGTATCAAGCCAGCCGCCGAGCAGCTCCTGCACCACGCCGAAATCCACCACGCGGTCAACGGCATCCAGCTCCCGCGCCTCGAAGGTCGCCTCCACCGTGTAACGGTGGCCGTGCAGCATGCGACATTTGCTTTCATGCTCCATCACGCGGTGCGCGGCATCGAAATAGAGTTTTCGCGTGCAGGTGATCATTGTTTATCGTCTCCTGAAGCGGAATTATTCCCTTCCCCCTTGCGGGGGAGGGAGAACGCCGCACACCATCTACGATTCAATAACCTCATTCCTAGCCCTCCACCAGCTTCTGCACCGCAGGGTAATCCGTTTTGCCAGATCCGAGCAAGGGCATCGAGGTGATGGTATGGATGCGCCGCGGCAAGGCCAGCTCCGTCAGCCCCGCCTGCTGCAGCACTTCCTGCGCCACATCGCGGGAAATGCCCTCATGCGTCGTCACCAGCACCAGCTGCTCGCCCTTGCGCTCGTCCGGCACCGATACCACGGCGTGCGCGTGCTCCGGAAACGCCTTGGCCAGATGCTCCTCCACCGCCGCGAGCGACACCATCTCCCCGCCGATCTTGGCGAAGCGTTTGGCGCGCCCCTTGATGGATACAAACCCCTCGGCGTCGATGTCCACGATGTCGCCCGTATCATGCCATCCCCCCTGCGGCGGCTGCAGCACGCCCGGCTGGTCCACCTTCAGGTAGCCGAGCATGACATTCGGCCCACGCACGTGCAGCCTTCCGCCTTCCTCGATGCCCGGCACCTCCTCCAGGTGGGCCTCCACTTCCGGCAGAAGTCGCCCGACCGTGCCAGATTTGAAGTGTATCGGCGTGTTCACCGACAACACGGGGCTGGTTTCCGTTACCCCGTAGCCTTCGAAGACACGGATGCCAAAACGCTCGAACCAGAGGTTCCGCGTGCCTTCCTTCAGCTTTTCCGCCCCGGCGATAACGTAGCGCACGCTGCGGAAATCATAGGGATGTCCGTATTTCGCATACCCCGCCAGGAACGTATCCGTGCCGAACAGCATCGTCGCGTTCACGTCATAGACCAACTCGGGAATGATGCGGTAATGCAGCGGCGAGGGATAGAAAAACACCTTGATGCCGGAAAGAATCGGCAACAGCGCCCCCGCCGTCAGCCCGAAGGAGTGGAATACCGGCAGCGCGTTGAAGATGACATCCTTCGGCCCGAAATCCACCCGCGCCGCCGCCTGGGCGATGTTGGCGAGCAGGTTCGAATGAGAAAGCACCACCCCCTTGGGCACGCCCTCGGAACCGGAAGTGAACAACACCACCGCCGGGCTGTCCGGTGAGCGCTGCGGCAGTTTGGGGAAGAAGAC
>JAFLCR010000213.1 GCA_017302755.1 Alphaproteobacteria bacterium | reverse complement strand
CCCCGCGAACGAACTCACCGCCCTCGTCTCGCTGGTGCGCCGCGTCTGCAGCATCGACGCCACCGTATCACGCTACGCCGACGTGGTGCGCCGCAATTTCCAGAACTGGATCATGAAGCGGCATAGTGGTAATAGCGACAAATTCACCGCCGAACAGATGGAATGGGCGAGGAACGACTTCCTCCCGTAGGCGTAGCAATTTCAATCTCCTCATGACCAACCAAGACATCTTTGATGACACTGGATATCAAAGGAGTTTCATTATATGTCAAATGCATAAAATCATTGAAAGAAACACCATCACCAAAACTAGGCTGTGATAGTAGTTTCGGAATTTGTGATAATAATAATTTGCGTCCTTTTTCTATGTCATCACTTCTAAACAAATAGGCTCCATCACCTGAAGCAGCCATCATATTTAATCCTGACTGGCCGTAATGCTCTCGTTGATCTGCATGGCGATGCTCCACCTCCTTCATGACTTCGCTTGCTCTATGATGATGCGCCAAATGTATAACGGCAACACCGTTTCCCGCCATATCGTTGAGCAACGCTTGCTCCAGGGCATCAAAGACCAACTCTCCTGCCCGGAAGCCTTTGACCTGTTCAAACAGGAAACTTCCCGGCTTCTGGAAGAGCACCAAAGCCAGAACACCGCCGAGGACACTCAAAAAGAGCTGGAGCATGTCACCAGACAGCGGGACAACCTCATAGAGGCCATCAAGGCAGGAATCATCACTCCCTCTACCAAACGCGAGCTAGAGGCAGCGGAGGCTAAAATTCAGGAGCTGGAGCTTGCCATCTCCCAAACCTCCCAGATGAGCGTGGCCAACATTCTCCCCCGCGCCGTCGAGCGCTACCAGTACGCAGTGGCGAATTTGGAGCGGATCGTCCAGGGCCATGTCTCTGCGGCCAAGGCCATCCTTCGGACGCTCATTAACGAACGCATCGTGCTTCACAGGCGCGGAAAACATCTCGAAGCCGAGCTAAAAAGCGATATGAGAGAATTGCTTATTGCCGCTGGAGGGCAAAAGTTAGATTTGGCTGGTTGCGGGGGCAGGATTTGAACCTGCGGCCTTCAGGTTATGAGCCTGACGAGCTACCGGGCTGCTCCACCCCGCGGCACCAAAACATCAAAAAGCAATTATTTTTCGCGGCTGCTTTACCGCAGGAAGTAGGGTTGTATGCCCCACGGCTCATTGTTTGGCAAGCTAAAAAACCTATTGAGCCATCCAGCCGCCGTCCACATTCAGCGCCGCGCCGGTAAAGCCGGAACCTGCGGGGCCACAGAGAAATACCACCAACTCACCCAGTTGTTCAGGCTTTACAAAGCGCTGGGAGGGCTGTTTTTCGCCCAGAAGACGCTTTTGGGCCTCGTCCACGCTGATATTACCGACCTTAGCTTTGTCCTCTATCTGCTTCTGCACCAGAGGGGTATGCACCCAACCGGGGCAGATCGCATTACAGGTAATATCCAACGTCGCATTTTCAAGAGCCACGACCTTCGTCAGCCCGACGATCCCGTGCTTGGCAGCCACATAAGCCGCCTTGTTTGCCGAGGCCACCAGTCCGTGCACGGAGGCGATATTGATGATGCGCCCCCAGCCTTTCTTCTTCATGCCGGGAATCACCGCCTTGATGCCGTGAAACGCAGCGGAGAGATTGATGGCGATAATGGCGTCCCATTTATCGTCGGGGAATTCCTCCACAGGCGCAGTAAATTGAATGCCCGCGTTGTTCACCAGCACGTCCACGCCACCGAATGTTTTCTCCGCCAGCGTCGCCATGTCTCGAATCTCGGCGGGCTTTGACATGTCGGCGGCGGAATACTCCACTTTCACGCCATACTGCTTGGCGAGGCTTTCCTTCAGCTTCTGAATCTCGCCCGCGTCGCCAAAACCATTGAGCAGGATATTGGTTCCCTGCCCAGCCAGCGCATGCGCGATGCCCAGTCCGATGCCACTGGTTGAGCCGGTGACGATGGCGGTCTTGCCCTTAAGCGACATACGTCCCCCTGATCAGGCGAGGATGCTTTTGAGCATCCACACGTTCTTCTGATGCAGCGTCACACGCTGCACGGTGAGGTCGACGGATTCGTCATCACCCGCATTCTCGGCGGCTTTGCGCGCCTTCTTCGCGGCGGAAATCACGGCCTCATGCGCCTTGATGAGGTGCTTCACCATCGCCCTCGCGGCTTCGGCGCCGGTCAGCCCTTTGCCTGCGGATTTGCCGTCACCCGCCACGCTCGCCGATTGCAGCATGGCGCCGTAGCCTTCCGGAAAGGCCGGCGCGCCGAGGGCGCGGATGCGCTCCGCGATGATGTCCACGGCCGCAAACAGTTCAGTATACTGCTGTTCAAACAGCGTGTGTAGCGAGATGAAATGCGGACCTTCCACATTCCAGTGGTAATGATGGGTGAGCAGCATCAGCGCATAGCTTTCCGACAGCAGCGCATGGAGCGATTTGGTGACGGCGGTCTGCTGGATGCTGACCGCCTTGCCGGCGGTGACGGCGCTGACACTGAGCGTTTTTTTCGCAGTGGAAGATTTGCCAGCCATAAAAAATCCTTTGCATAATGAACCTAAGGCATGATACGCCGCCCGCGCCTGCTGGCAACATAAAACCGCTTCTTTGTCCAGTGATATTCGTTGTCGCACTCCGGTGCGGAACTTGTTATAAGCCACCCAACGCACCTTGCCGCGGAGTCAGATGATGGCCAAACCATCCATCAGGCGGAAGTTCCGGGACGCACTGTTCGGCGCCCCGCGTGACCCGTTCAATAAAGACATGCGCCAGCACATCGCGCTGGCCGCCTTCATGGCCTGGGTAGGCCTGGGCGCAGACGGACTTTCCTCTGCCAATTACGGCCCGGCGGAAGCCTTCCTGGCGCTTGGGGCGAATACGCATCTGGCGCTGTATCTTGCGGCGGCCACGGCTATCACGGTGTTCGTGATCGCGCTGTGCTACAACCAGGTCATCGCACTGTTTCCAGGTGGCGGCGGCGGATATAAGATCGCCTCGCGGCTGATCCACCCCACCGCCGGCGCGGTTTCCGGCTCGGCACTCATCATCGACTACATGCTTACCATCGCCATCTCCGTCGCGAGTGGCATGGACGCCTTGTTCAGCCTGCTGCCGCTAGCATGGCAGCCCTATAAAATCAGCGTCGCGGCCGGTTTGATCCTGCTGCTGATCTGGCTCAACATGCGCGGGGTCAAGGAATCGGTGCGCGTGCTGCTGCCCGTCTTTCTTGGGTTTGTAATCACCCATGCTTATCTCATCATCCACGGCATCATCGCACATGCCGACCGCCTGCCCGGCCTTATCCCCGATACTGTTGCCAAAACCCAGGGGCTGAGCCTGGAAATGGGCTGGGTGTTTGTGCTCGCCCTGTTTTTCAAGGCGTTCTCCATGGGAGGCGGCACGTATACCGGATTGGAGGCGGTTTCCAATAATGTGTGCAACCTGGCGGAACCACGCGTGCGCACGGCGCAATGG
>JAFLCR010000212.1 GCA_017302755.1 Alphaproteobacteria bacterium | reverse complement strand
AGCAGGCAGAGAAACAGCACGATGAGGAACGTCTGCTTGGATATCTCCAGCCGCCCGCCGAGATATGAAAACGGCACCGAAGCCGCCGCCAGCGGCAGCAGCAGCTTCAGGTTCAAGTAACCCGCCCGCACATAATGAAAGCTGTTTCCAGACACCACGGCGATATTGCACAGTAAAGCTATGGCAGGAATGGCGGCGTAAGGAATTCCCCACAGCACCAGCAGCGCCAGGTAGGAAGAGCCGCCGCCGAAGCCGATGCTGGCGTAGAATAGCGCCACCAAGGCAAAGAGCAGACCCAATACGACAAGGTTCATGGTCTAGGCGAGAATCAGATAAACTGGGTTCCCGTCCTCTATCCGCCGCAGCTGCACTTGCCGCCGCATCCCTGGCCGGAATCGGTTTTCCTGCTTTTGAACAGGATATTATTCTCCAAATGGATGTGTTCCATAAGATCGTTGCGCAGCTCATCCAGGCCAAGGTACAGAGCGCGCCAAGAATTGCACGCCCTCTCCGGCAGCACTAGTTGATGCGCCAGCGAGAGCATTTTCTCCAACGCTTCCCCATGCTGCTTATGCTCTTCTTCCATCACGGCGATGGGGGCAGATGCCGCGCGCCGCATGCCTTGCAGCAGCATGGGAAACAGCACCTGTTCCTCCTTCACCATGTGACAAAGCAACTCTTCCTGCATGTCCTTGAGATGCGCCGCGAGCCCTTCGGGGCAGTCTGGATTCTCGGCATGTACCCTCTCCACTTTCTCCGATAGCTGAATCAACTCGGGAAGCTGCTCGCGGTGGCGCATGTGAAAGCGCTGAAGAATATGCGCGATCAGCGCCTCCGGCTGCGCGTCTTTCCAGTTTTTCTCGGTGGCAGTATTCTCTTTCAACTGATTGAGAGCTGCAAGAAGCGGCTCGATGGCCACGCCTCTACGCTCCGTTTCCTCCTTGAGGCTGCGCGCGCCGCCGCAGCAGAAATCAATCTGATGCTCGCGAAACAGGCGCGTTGCCCCGGGAATATTGCTGGCTATTTCTCCTAATGACTGATTTTGCAGGGACATACACGCTCCATCGGTTGTTTCTTATAAAATACCGCTATTCTCCCCCCGCCAGATTGACCTGGATCAAGTTGCCGCGGCAATCCGATTCACTATTATGATGGTGATTTTTAAGCACTCTACGCGCATGACCATGAATATAAACGCCAGATACGCTCGACAGACCGTGCTTGCCGAGCTGGGGGAGGAAGGTCAGAAAAAGCTTTTGACCTCCTCGGTGCTGTGCATTGGCGCGGGAGGGCTTGGTTCGCCCGCCCTGCAATATCTGGCAGCAGCGGGGATCGGGCGCATCGGGCTGGTGGATGACGACACGGTGGATGTCAGCAATCTCCAACGGCAGGTGCTGTTCCGGGAGGAAGACCAGGGCAAGCCCAAAGCCAGCGCCGCAGCTGCCGCGCTGAGCCGGCTTAACAGCAGTTGCCACGTTGAACCGTACCATGAGCGTTTTCAGGCAAGCAACGCCGAACGGCTGGTGAGGAATTATGACGTGATTCTTGACGGCACGGATAATTTCGCCAGCAAATTCCTTATCAACGATGCCTGCATGAAATACGGGAAACCGCTGGTATACGGCTCGATCCTTGGCTTCGAGGCGCAGGTTTCCGTGTTCTGGGCAAAGCACGGGCCGTGCTATCGCTGCCTCTACCCCAGGCCGCCGGGCGGCCATGTCCCCAATTGCGCCGAGGCAGGCGTCATCGGCGCGATGGCGGGCATCGCGGGAAGCGTGCAGGCGCTGGAAGCTGTCAAGATGGCGCTTGGGCTTGCCTGGTGCAAGGAGAAGCAACTGGAACCGCTGCTGGGCAGGTTATGGATGCTGGACGCCCGCACCATGCAGTCGCGTCGGCTCGACGTCCCGAAACGCCCCGCATGCGCCATATGCTCCGCGCGCCCCGAAAAGATCGCGCTGGAAGATGCCGGCGCGGCCTGTACCTCCAAATCCGGAGTGAGGCCAGTCCAGGCTGACGAGGCCGTGAGAATGGTCGGAAAGGCCTGTTTTATCGACGTGCGCGAAACGCCTGAGCTTGCCTCGGGCAAGGTGCCGGAAGCGCTGCACATCCCCCTGTGGACACTACTCAACGACGAAGGCGCGCTAGGAGATATTTCTCCCAAGACTCCGGTGATCGTGTATTGCCAGCACGGCATACGCAGCCTTACAGCGGCGTCGCATCTTCTGGCGCTCGGCTTCACGAACGTGTCGCACATTGCGGGCGGCATTGTGCGCTGGCCCGCCAAACTTATTTAGGCCGCTTGTTTGCGCCGCACATCGACTTCCAGCACGAGTTTCAGCGCGGTTCCCCCCAATACCACATCCTGCTCAATGCCTTCGCGGGAAGGCAGGGATGCCGCGAAATATTTGAGATCATCCTGGTCGACCAGCAATCTCCAGGTATTTTTATCCACATCGAGCCACAAGGGCCGTTCGCTATGCACGGTGCTGATGGAATACTCCACCGTCTTTGAGCCGAGCTGGAGCGAGAACGATAAGGTTTCATCCTTCATCAGCAGATCCATTTCCCCGCGCGTGATGCGGAAACGCAAGCAACCTTCGCTAATACGCAGATTCACGGGTAACCTCCTGCCATTCCTGTGGCGTGTTGGTGTTGGCGAGGCTGCGTTCCCAGGCAGCGGGCGTGAAGATGGCGTGGGCATCCAGCCCTTTTAAGAACTCCCTGACCGAGCATTCCTCTCCCTCCTCGAGGCGACGGTGAATCCCGCAGGCGTAATCTCGCACCCGTTCGCTCAACGTGAGCAGGCACGGCAGGGGGGGCGGCTGGAAATGGCTGGCTTCATGGCTGTTTTCCTGCATCAGCGCGTGAATAATACCTGATTCCAGCTTCGGCATATCCACGGGAATGAAGACAGCCGAACGGTGCGTCCCAAACAGCGCCTGTATGCTGGCGCATATGCCGGCCACCGGCCCCTTGCAAGCCAGCGCGTCGGAAATGGCCGGGTATCCCAGATCGGGGCCGCTGACATAAACCTCCACCGCTCCGCCTTCCCTCGCAGCATCCGCCACGATGTCCACTAAACGCCTTCCCCGCCAGGGAAGCGTAGCTTTATCGCGCCCCATGCGCGACGATCTGCCGCCGGCAAGGATGACGGCAGCGCTAGTCATGGCTGCACGCTTGTGTATCGTGCCGGTGCCCGCACAGCGCGTGGCCTTTCACCCATTCGCTGTCGCCGTCCACGTAATGCTCCTGCTTCCAGACCGGCGCGCGGAGCTTCAATTGCTCGATCAGATAACGGCAGGCCCGGAAGGATTCGTCGCGGTGCGGCGAGCCGACAGCAATGACTACGCTGACGCCACCGATCTCCAGCCTGCCCTTGAAATGCTCGACATACAAGCGCAGGTCTTCTCCGAAGCGTGCCCTCGCCTCGGCGCACAGCTCCGTGAACACGGCGCAGGCCAGCGGCGTAAAGACGTCATAGCTCACCGCGTTCACCGCCTTACCGAGATTATGATTACGCACGCGCCCCACAAACAGATTGAGCGCACCGTTTTCCGG
>JAFLCR010000211.1 GCA_017302755.1 Alphaproteobacteria bacterium | reverse complement strand
CGCCTTCGTCCATCAGCACCGCGCCTGGCCGCGTCGATTCCGCGCCGACATCCACCACGCTCGCCCCCTCCGCCGCGAGCGCCGCGATGCGCGCCAGCGCCGCTTCCGGCGCGAAGGCTTCGCCGCCGTCCGAAAACGAATCCGGCGTCACGTTGACGATGCCGACGAGCTCACACGCCATCGGCCACCTTCCTGGGCTTTTCCACCTGAGGCTTCTCTCCCGCCGGATGCTCCCACTCCGGCCACAGATCAAGCAGCGGCACCAGCGCAAACCCGCGCGCCATCAACCCGGCGTGCGGCAAGGTCAGCGCGTCCGTCCGCATCACCCTATCACCGTACACCAGCAGATCGAGATCGATCACCCTCGGCCCCCACCGCCCCACATCTTCACGCCCCATGCGCGCCTCGATAGTTTTAAGCCGCGCGAGCAGCTCCAGCGGCTCCAGCCCGCACTCGCCGGTCACGGCCATGTTCAGATAAGGCGTGTCCCATGCGGCGGGCGCGTTTTCCGGCAGCAGGGCGGGGGATTCATAAACCGGCGACCCGCGCACCCCATCAAGCTCCTGGGAAATATAGCCAATGGCTATCCTGAATGCTGCCATCCGGTCGCCCAGATTGCTCCCCAATCCCACCACGGCTATGTTTTGTATGAAGACCATTTCTTTATTCCGTCATTCCCCGAATCCGCGAAGCGGATTATAGGGGAATCCAGCCAACTGATTTGCTTATACTTAAGCCATGCCCCTCTGTTTCGTCAAAGACCGCTTCACGGACGCGCAAGACGCTTCGGTCTCGATCACTGAACGCGGCTTCCGCTTCGGCGACGGCGTCTTCGAGACGGTGCGCCTGCGATCGGGCCTTCCGTATCAATGGAAAGCGCACCTGTCGCGCCTGGCGCTGGGGATGGACGCGCTGCGCCTGCCGCCTCCATCGGCGGACATCGCCGCCACCGCCCGCGAACTGGTGGAAAAAAACGCAATCCGCGACGGCATCCTCCGCCTTTCCGTAAGCCGCGCGCCCGGCGGCGCGGGCTACCTGCCGGAAACCGCGCCTTCCACGCTGGTGATCGAAATACTTCCCTTACGTCCAGTCCCCGCCCATCCTCTACGCCTCACCCTAAGCGCCTACCGTCGCTCGTGCGCCACCGGCCTGGAACCTGGCCTCAAAACCATGCAGGGCGCACTCTCCACCCTCGCGCGCCTCGAAGCGCAGGATACGGACGCCGACGATGCGCTGCTGCTCGACACGCAAGGCTTCCTCTCCGAGACGAGCGGCGCCAACCTGTTCTGGCGCAAGCACGACACCTTATATACGCCGCCGCTTTCCTGCGGCATCGTCGCGGGCACCACGCGCGCCGCCGTGCTGCGCCTCTCGCCGTGGAAGGTGGAGGAAGTAGAGGCTACGCCCGACACGCTCCAACACGCCGACGAAATGTTTGTAACGAACATCTCGCTCCCCGTTCACCCCGTGGCTTCGCTCGGCCCGTGGTCGTGGCGGAAGGACGAAGCCGCCCGAGCGTTACGCGCGCGCATTGAGGAAGACGATGCTTCCCTTGGCTGGCAGTAACCCGCTTCCCTGGGCAGACCCGATGACGACGGCGCTCGCCGTCGCCCGCGCGAGCGAAGGCGGCTTCGCCTTCCTGCACAGCTCGCTCCGCACGCGCTATAGCGGCCGCTACTCACTGCTCGCCTGGAACCCTGTGGAAGAAATCCGTGATCCCGGCACGCCAACCCTCGCCACACGCCTCACCACTTCGCAGCCATGCTTCACCAACGCCTGGTTCGGCGCGCTGGCCTACGAGCTTCGCCACGAAACCGAAACGCTCACTCCCGCCGCGCCGGGCGCGTTCGGCTTTGCGAACGTGCATTTCTTCCGCCCCCGCCACCTGCTGGTCTGGGATCACGAAACCCGCACGCTGCACGACGCCGGCGTAGTTAGAGTTACCCTCCCCCTTAGAGGGGGAGGGAAGGGTGGGGGTCAACCGGCGCATGATACAGATGCAAACGGCCATAACGCGCAGATCGACCTCTCCACGCTGTCCTCCAACCTCACCCGCGCCGAATATTTCGCCGCCGTGGAAAACTTACGCGAGGCGATTCTCTCCGGCCGTCTCTACCAGGCGAACCTGACGCGCAAATGCTCCGGCCGCTTCACGCAAACGCCCGACGCGCCGTCACTCTTCGCGCGCCTCTGCGAGGTAAGCCCCGCGCCCTACAGCGCGCTACTGCGCCTGGACGACACCTGGATTCTCTCCTCCAGCCCCGAACGCTTCCTGACGATGGACGAATCCGGCAAGGCGACCACACGCCCGATCAAAGGCTCCTGCGCGCGCGCCGATAATTCGGATGAAGACGCACGTCTCGCCGCCGCGTTGCAAGCAAGCCCCAAGGACCGCGCCGAAAACCTGATGATCGTCGATCTCATGCGAAACGATTTTTCGCGCGGCGCAATTCCCGGCAGCGTGCGCGTGGAGGAGCTGTGCGCGCTCGACATCTACGCCACCGTGCACCATCTTTCCTCGACCGTAAATGCTCAGCGCCGCGCGGACGTCACGCCGCTCGACTTCACGCGCCACTGCTTCCCCCCCGGCTCGATGACCGGCGCGCCGAAGATCGCCGCGATGGAACATTGCACCAAACTGGAACAGATCGAGCGCGGCATCTACAGCGGTGCGCTGGGCTGGTTCGGCGGCGACGGCTCGCTGGATCTCTCCGTCGTCATCCGCACGCTCATCGTGCGCGGGCGTGATTTCGAGTTCCAAGTCGGCGGCGGCATCGTGGCCGATTCCACGCCCGAAGGCGAGTGGAGAGAGACGGTTACGAAGGCGCGCGGCATCTGCGCGGCGCTTGGCTTCACGGCGGAAAGCCTGGTGGAATCGAGCGTATTTTAGAGAATTTCAAAATAAAACCTAAAGTTTAGTAATATAATATTAGATGTGCTTATGGTTTAATCCCCCAGTTGTAATCTGATGTCTGAGCAATGCAGAAAATGAAAATGGCGTACCCGGCAGGATTCGAACCTGCGACCACCAGCTTAGAAGGCTGATGCTCTATCCAGCTGAGCTACGGGTACCCAAGCCTCTCATAGCGCCGCGTAGCGCCAAGGGCAAGACGCGGGCAGGGGCAGTATAGCCGCCATCCCTTACCAATTCGCCAATCAGACCCAGTAATCCGTATTCAGGGTGAGGGTAGTGGCGTTGATATTATCGAGCAGGAGCAATTGGATGGTATCCGCCCCGCCCGCTCCGTCGGCGTCGATCAGCACCCGCAGGTCGCCTCCCGGCGCCGTGGCCAGGATCAGCCTTCCGTCGGCCACCGGGTTGGTGCCGCCATAGCCGATGCTGTCCATGAGCACGCGCAGGTCGAGCACGTCCTCGCCCCGGCGGAAGCCTTGCACCGTGTCGCCCGCATCCTCGGGCGCGGCGTAGATCAGCGTGTCCCTGGCTCCCGCGGTGGACACGATCACATCCGCCCCAGCGCCGCCGGTCATGGTGTTGTTGTTCGTATCCCCGTAAAGCGAGTCATTGCCGCTTCCGCCGAGGAGCACGTCGTTATTGGTGCCGCCCAGGATGCGGTCGTTG
>JAFLCR010000210.1 GCA_017302755.1 Alphaproteobacteria bacterium | reverse complement strand
AGGCCGCAGCCTTATCACGGTGCCTCCGCCAAGGCGGTTGGCTTCCCGATCACCCTGGCCTGGCATGGCCGGCAGGTGATGATCGAACAGCGGCGCACCGTGACGGACAAGCCGTGCCTGGCGGGATTTACGGCTGAGCAGAGCGCAAAGATCACGGACACAGCTGTAATCGGCTGGTATTTTCATGCCGCATTAAAAATCGTGGCCCTGGAGCACGGCCTGCCCATCGTGTTCGTGTTTGACCCGACGCTGTTTCCGGATACGCCGCTGCAGTATAGCAGGGACTGGATGGAGGGCATCGAACGCATGCTTTCTCCTTCCGGCGAGGTTTCGCCTCACAATGAGCGGTATTTTAGTGGCAACGTGGGTTTTATGGAGCATGTCGATGCGAGCCGTGCGGGCATCTTGCCCCCGCTAGCCAAACCTTCCTGGCAACATGCGGCGATTGAGCCGGAATATGCTTATGATCCCTGCATGGTGCATGCGCCAGTCTGGATGCATCTTCGCTCGCCGGAAGAAAGAACGGAGCGGATGGCGGGCATCGAGGATGTGCTGGCCGCCGGAAGGGCAGTGGAATCGCTGTTGCAGATCAGGAGGTTCAGCCAGTCCATCGAGCAGAGCGCTCTTGGCTTGTGATGTGCCTGCGCGGTTGACGCTGCGGGGAATGTGACGTAAGAAAAACCGCATTGATTCCCGACGATTTCCGCGCATCCGAAGCAGACCGCAAGCCTGTATGACCTCCCACCGACCCAAACCCCTGGTGCTGTGCATTCTCGATGGCTGGGGCCACCGCACCGAAGCGCCGAGCAATGCCGTCATGGCGGCGAAAACCCCGTTTCTCGATGCGGTCACGCCGAATGCGCCGATGAGCCTGCTTCAGGCCTCAGAGCTTTACGTGGGCCTTCCCGAAGGGCAGATGGGCAATTCCGAAGTCGGGCACATGAACATTGGCAGCGGCCGCGTGGTGATGCAGGAATTGCCGCGCATTGACAACGCCATCGCCGACGGTTCTCTCGCTACACATCCCGGCCTGCAGGCGTTGATCGGCAAGCTCAAGGCCAATGGCAAAACCTGCCATATCCTCGGGCTGCTTTCGCCCGGCGGCGTGCATGCCCATCAGAAACATATCGCCGCGCTGGGCAGGATTCTGGCGGATTCAGGCGTAAAAGTGCGCATTCATGCTTTCCTGGACGGCCGCGATACTCCCCCTTCCAGCGCCTTGGAATACCTTGCCGATTTCCGGCGCGACATCGCTGGCCTGAAAGATGTTTCCATCGCCACGGTTTCCGGTCGCTATTACGCCATGGATCGCGACAAGCGCTGGGAGCGTGTGCAGAAAGCCTACGACGTGCTCGCCACCGCCAGCGGCCCGCGTTTTGCCGCGCCTGAAGAAGCGGTGAACGCCAGCTATGCGCAGAATGTCACCGACGAATTCGTGATTCCCTGCGCCATCGGCGACTATGCGGGCATGGAGGACGGCGACGGGCTTATCATGGCCAATTTCCGTTCCGACCGCGCGCGGGAAATCCTGCAGGCGCTGCTGGTTCCCGGCTTTAAGGAATTTCCACTTAAAAACCCCAAGTTCTCAGCAGCGATTGGCATGGTGGAATATTCCGCCGAGCTCAGCCCCCACCTCACCGCGCTTTACCCGCCGCAGAAGATGGACCGCCATTTCGGCCAGGTTATTTCCGAATCCGGAATGAAGCAGCTTCGCATTGCCGAGACGGAAAAATACGCGCATGTCACCTTCTTCTTCAGCTGCGGCCGCGAAGAACCTTTCCCCGGCGAAGAGCGCATCCTGGTGCCGTCGCCGAAAGTGGCGACCTACGATCTTCAGCCCGAGATGTCAGCGCCCCAGGTAACGGAGAAGATGGTGGAGGCCATCAGCTCTGGAAACTTCGACGTGGTGATCGCCAATTACGCCAATCCCGACATGGTGGGGCATACGGGCGATATCCCCGCCGCCATCAAGGCGGTGGAAACCATCGACGCCTGCCTGAAGCGCGTTTGGGAAGCGGTGAAATTACAGGGCGGCGCGATGATCCTCACCGCCGATCACGGCAATATCGAGATGATGGTTGACGCTTCGACCCATCAGCCGCACACCGCGCACACCACCAATCCGGTGCCGTTCATGCTGCTGTCGGATGCGATGACCAAAACCAATACGGTTCTCAAGAATGGCTCGCTCTGCGACATCGCCCCCACCATGCTTGATCTGCTAGGGTTGCCCAAGCCGGTTGAGATGACCGGCCACTCATTGCTGGTGCGGAAGTGACGGCGGCGGCTCATGCCATCACCCTGCCATCCCGGCGCAAGCCAGGATCCATCTTCCAGCTTTCGTCCGCGTTTACATGGATCCCGGCTTTTGCCGGGATAACATGCTTGATCTTGATGTCTTTGCCTGTCTTCGCCGTGGAAGACCCCGCCGACGAGCTGCGCGAGGCCCAGTCCTCGCTTGCCGCGGCAAAGGCGGCGCGCGAGAAACTTTCCGACGAAGCGGGCCGTATCTCCGGCGAGCTTTCCTCGCTTCAGCGAGAGCTGGCGTCGATGGCCGAGAAGTTGCAGTCTAATGAAGACCAGTTGACCCGCCTTGAAGCCGAATATGCGGGAGTAACAGAGAAAATTCGCCAGTCCGAGCAGGCGCTCGAAAAGCGCGAGCTGGAGCACGGCCAGATGGTCGAAAGCCTGGTGCGCCTGTCCTCCATGCCGCCGGAAGCGATGCTGCTCGCGCCGGGAGATGCCAAAAACACCTTCGTGACCGAAACGGCGCTGGCGGGGTTCATGAAGGAACTGCGCCGCCAGGCAGAAGAGTTGCGCCTTCAGCTCACGGAACTCGAAACCATGAAGGAAGACGCCGCCAAGCGGCAGGAAGCGATGCTTAAGGACAAGCTGGCATTGAAGGAAGCCCGCCAGAAGCTGGACGGCAAGGTGCGCGAGCGCACCGCCCTTCTGAAGGAAGCGTCCGAGGATGATGAGCAGTTGGTCGCGCAGATCACGCGCCTTTCCAAGCAGTCAAAAAGCCTGAGAGAGCTGCTGGAAAAGCTTGAAGCCTCCCGCGCCGCGGCTGAGAAGAAGCGCAAGGAAGCGTCCGAGCGCCGCAGCAAGCCGGCCAAGGAACGCTACGCCGATACCGGCGACATGCGCTCGATTGTGGATGCCAAAGGCCGCCTCCGGATGCCCGCAAGTGGCAGATTTACCGCAACGCCGGAAGGAATGGGCGGCGGAAACGGAGCTTCGGGAATCGCTATTGCCTCAAGGGAGCATGCTCAAGTAATATCACCTTTTGATGGTGAGGTGGTGTACGCTGGAGCGTTTCGCGGATATGGCAATATGGTCATTATCCGGCATTCAGACGGTTATCATTCGCTCATCGCGGGACTGGAAAAAATCGACTGCGTGCCGGGCCAGATGGTGGTGGAAGGCGAGCCGGTGGGGACTATGGGCGGGGCGGATGCGAACCATACGCTTTACCTGGAGCTCCGCGAGAACGGCAAACCTATAGACCCCAAACCCTGGCTCGAAAGCCGCTCGAAAGGTTAGGATTAAGAATGTATCGCTCGACGCTTGGTGCCCTTACGCTCACTGTCTCTCTGCTGGCTTTGTCCG
>JAFLCR010000021.1 GCA_017302755.1 Alphaproteobacteria bacterium | reverse complement strand
CCAGATCATGGCTGATATCCTGACCTTCGAGGAACGCAAGGGTTCCATCAAAGACAGGAAGGTGGCCTGGATAGGCGACGGCAATAACGTGGCAAATTCCTGGGTTCAGGCGGCGGCGCGTTTCGGCTTTTCGCTGAGCCTTGCCTGTCCGGAACCTTACCACCCTTGCGCGGAAGACATCGGCTGGGCGAAGCGGCAGGGGGCGGACGTCACCGTCACCGCGGATCCCCTCGAGGCCGTGAAGGACGCCGATCTGGTGACCACCGACACCTGGATTTCCATGGGCGCCGAGGATGTGGCTGCCCGCAAGGCCGCGCTGGCCACGTTCCAAGTGAACGCCGGCTTGATGCAGAAAGCGACGAAAGACGCCGTGTTTCTCCACTGCCTGCCCGCTGTGCGCGGCGAGGAAGTGACGGCGGACGTGATCGATGGTCCGCAATCGGCGATTTTCGACGAGGCGGAAAACCGGTTGCACGTGCAGAAATCCATTCTGCTCTGGTGCCTGACGGCGAGCACGGATCATGGAAAATAAATTCGAGCGTCCCGAAGGCAATGATTACGTAGTCCCCTTCGTACTTCACGGCACGTCATTGCGCGGACGGCTGGTGCGGCTATCGGAAAGCGTGAACGGTATTCTCACCAAGCACAAATACCCAGAACCTGTTTCGAAACTGCTGGGCGAGTTGCTGGTGCTGACCGCTATGCTCGGCGCGACGCTGAAATACCAGGGCGTCTTCACGATGCAGCTCAAAAGCGACGGCCCGGTGCGCTTCATGGTCGCGGATTACACCTCCGAAGGGCACCTGCGTGGTTATGTCAGCCTGGACGAGGAAGTATTCAATATCGAAAAAAACATCATGCCCGACGCGCCGATGGACTTTCTAGCCCTTCTCGGCAAGGGCTATCTCGCCATTACCGTAGACCAGGGCGAGGAGATGGAACGCTACCAGGGCATCGTGGAGCTGCGCGGACGCACGCTGGTGGACGCGGTGCAGGAATATTTTCACCGATCCGAACAGCTTGAGGTGCTTCTGGTGACTGCCATAGGCAAGGAGATGACGGAGCAGAAATCCGGTCGCCGCAAGCGCAGCTGGCATGCGGGTGGGCTCATGCTTCAGCGCATGCCTGAGGAAGGTGGCAATACCGAGATCCGGCTGGATAAGAAAATCAGCCCCGAAGACCGCGAGGAGGGCTGGCGGCGTGCCAGAATCCTGGGGGGGAGCGTGAAGTATGAGGAACTGCTGGATTGGACTCTGCCTCCCGACACGCTGCTTTACCGCTTATTCCACGAGGACGGGGTGTGGGTCTACAACGTCAAGGAAGTGGCCGCAAAATGCCGCTGTTCGCGCAAGCGCATAGCCTCTGTGCTCGGTTCCATGAAACGTGAGGAGGTGGAATCCATGAAAGTGCGGGGCAAAATCACGGTCACCTGCCAGTTCTGCAACAGCAAAGAGATTTTTAGCAGCGAGCAGATCGAGAAGCTGTTTCAGGCGTAGTGCTGCATGGGGAAGGTGCGCAACTCCTCCAGAAGCCGGTCGATGACCTCCTCGCCAGCTATTTTAGGCGAGTTGATTTCCAGGCATACGCCGATGTAACCTGAAAACTTACCTTCCGAATCGTACCAAGGAATGCCCTTGTCGATCATCAGCTGCTCTTCGCCGCCAGCTTTCAGTCGGTATTGCTGGATGATGGGGCGTTGCTCGTTGAAGCCGTTGGTGAAGGCGCGCGTATAGCGCTCTTTGTCCTCGGGATGGATCTGGTGGAGCATTTCTTCGCTCGCCAGAGGAAGGCGCTGGGAAATTTCATACCAGTTCCTGCTGAATGCGGCTCGCTTGCCGTGCGCATCCGTCACCCAAATGGAGACATTCAGGTGATCCATGATCTCCTGGAGCCGGGTGATGTTGTCGGAAAGGCATTGCTCGAAGGTTTTGCGGAACGTGATGTCTGCTGCGCTGGCAATGATGAGATCGTCCTCAACCGTGCGCGTTGCGTTCCAAGACAGCCATTTGATGTGCTTGTCACGTGTCAGGTAACGGTTCTCGAAATTCGCGCAGCTCTGTCCCTTGGCGATTTTTTTTGTTTCGGTGATGGTGCGCTGCTGATCGTCGGGATGCAGCAAGTCGAAATACGGACGTGAGGTGAGATAGTCTGCGTCTAATTGGAGAAGTTTTTCCCAGGCTGCATTGACTGCCTTGAACCGACCTTCCGTGCCTGCAACACAGAGTAGACCAGGGCATAGATCGAAAAATTTACGGTAGAATTCAGGCGTATTTTCCATCGTTTTTTTCTCCCTGTTAGTCAAGAGACTATAAATGAAAAACCGATTTTTTCAACCATTTGTTAACTTGTAACTCAAAAACCCAGGCAAACCCTGAAAAAATTAGGGCTTGGAATCCCTGCCTCGAAGGGTTAGATGGGAGGTACGGGGAAACGTACCAGCAGGCCAGATTCATGACCTCCGGCATCGAGAAAAAATGCGAGGAAAAAAATCTCAAAATGACGGGTCAGCGGCGGCTGATTGCGCGGATTCTTTCCGAAGCGAAGGATCATCCCGACGTTGAGGAGCTCTATAAGCGCGCCGTGCAGCAGGATGCGAATGTGAGTATCGCCACGGTCTACCGCACCGTCCGCCTGTTCGAAGAAGCGGGGATTATTGAGAAACATGATTTCGGAGACGGGCGCGCCCGCTACGAGGAAGCCGGTGACGACCATCACGATCATTTGATTGATCTTAAATCCGGCAAGGTCATCGAGTTTCACAACGAAGAAATCGAACGCCTTCAGGAGCGCATCGCGCGCGAACACGGCTACAAGCTGGTGGGCCATCGTATGGAATTGTACGGGGTTCCTCTTGCAGACGGTGAATAATGCACGGGCGCGCCGATAGTGCTATGCTGCATTCCGTGATGCCCGAACGCGCCATTCCCTTTTCGCCGCCTTTGCCGTCGATGACCGCCGGCAGCCTGGAAGTGCGCCTTGCCGCCACGCCGGAAGATCTGGCGCTGGCACAGGAGCTGCGCTATCGCGTCTTCTGCGAGGAGATGGGCGCGAGCGGCGACGATCTCGCGCGCCGCGACAGCGATGCCTTTGATACGATCTGCGATCACATGCTGGTGGTGGATCATGCGCGCGATAACACCGGCAATCCGGTGGTCGGTAATTACCGCCTGCTTCGCCGCAGCCGCCTGCCGCAGGGCAAGCGCTTCTATTCCGAAAGCGAATACGACATCTCCTGCCTGCTGGCGATGGAAGGCGATATCCTGGAGCTTGGCCGCTCCTGCGTGGATTCCGATTACCGCACCGGCGTTGCGATGCAGCTTCTATGGCGCGGCATCGGCGCCTATGTGCAGCACTACCAGGTGCCGCTGATGTTCGGCTGCGCCAGCCTGCCGGGCGTGGATCCGTCCGGCCATGTGCAAGCGCTTTCCTATCTGCATCATTTCCATAAGGCGCCGCCGGAGCTCTGCCCCGCCGCGCTGCCCTCGCGCCTGCTCAATTTCACGCCCCTGCCGAAAGAGCAGGTGGATAGCCGCCGCGCTCCCGCGCTGCTGCCGCCGCTGATCAAGGGGTATCTGCGGGCGGGCGGCATGATCGGCGAGGGCGCGGTGCTCGATCACGAGTACAATACGACCGATGTGTGCGTTGTGGTGCGCATCGACGCCGTGACGGCCCGCTACCGCAACCGCTACGCGCCGACCGCCGAAACATGAAACATCTGCGCGCCGCGTGGCGCCTGACAGCGGTGGCGCTGCTGGCTATAACGCTTATCTTGCCCGTGTTGGCGGCAGGGAAATGGCGGCCACGCCTGCGCAACCGGCTAGTGCAGATCTTCTTCAAGCTTGCGCTGCGCGCCATGGGCGTGCGGTGGAGCGCCAAAGGCACGCCTCCGCCTGCGGGCACGCCGGCGCTGATGGTATCGAACCATCTTTCCTATATCGACATCTTCGTGCTCTGCGCTGCGACGGGGGCGATCTTTATTGCCAAGGAGGACATTCGCGGATGGCCGGTGGTGCGGCATTTCGTGAATTCTGCCGGCACGCTTTATGTATCGCGCAAGCCCCAGGCGATGAAAGAAGAGGCGGCGCAGTTGCGCGACACGCTGCTGTCAGGCCAACGCCTGGTGCTCTTCGCCGAAGGCACGACGGGCACGGGTACGCGCATCCTGCCTTTCCGCAGCGGTTTCTTTTCCCTCTGTGAGGAATTGCCTGACCTGCCGGTTTATCCGGTAAGTCTTGCCTACACGGCGATTGATGGCATTCCTGTGGGCAGAAACTGGCTGCCGCACGTGGCGTGGTATGGCGATATGACCTTCGCTGGCCATCTTTGGCAGTTTCTTGGACTGGGACGCATGACTGTGGGCTTGCGTTTTCATGCGCCCGTGACCTCGCGCCAGATCGGCGACCGCAAGATGCTGGCCCGCTATTGCCACGGTGTGGTGCAGGAAGGCTGGGAAGAGCTGCGCCACGCCCGCGTCAAAAAAGAAGCCCCGGCAAATGCCGGGGCTTGAATCTTGGGAGGGATCATTGTGCCAAGTAATCACTCAAGCACTCTGACAGAATGCGGCAAATTAGTTAAAATTAGATGTATATTTGAGCTAAATCCGAGGCAGTGAGTCAAAAAATGATCCTCAAGAAAATTCAAGAAGATACTCATGGGGTCGCGATAGACCTGCGCTATGCAACGCCCTTGAATTTCACTGGAAAGCCCGTTTACGCGGCGGCGCGCTGCTTTCTTCATCCCAAGGCTGAGGACGCGCTGAATGCCGCCGTATCCCTGGCGAAGCAGTTGGGATATGGCATGAAAATCTTTGATGCCTACCGCCCCACGGAAGCGCAATGGAAGTTGTGGGAGCATACGCCCGATCCGGAATTTCTGGCCGACCCAAGGCGAGGTTCCCCGCACTCGCGAGGCGTTGCAGTGGATTTGACCCTCCTGGACGCCCAAGGCCGGGAAATCGATATGGGAACGGAATTTGACGCGTTTACGCCGCTTTCGCATCACGGTGGGGAAGGCGTTTCTATGGAAGCACACCGTAACCGAATGATATTACTTGGGATCATGTCTGCCGCAGGCTGGGATTTCTACCGCAATGAATGGTGGCACTACCAGCTTTTCGATTCAAAATCATACCCTTTGCTGAGCGATGCCGAAGCCGGAACGGGGCTTATGTGAATTAATAAAAGTTAACGTTATTTTCAGCCAATTTCCCGTACACTGAAAAACGCAACGGGAGGTACCTGTTATGACGACGTCCATACCCACATCATTAAGCAGCCTTCGCGCGTCAGAGACGCGTCTTGGAGTGACCGCCAACAACACCGCGAACGTGCGTTCCACCGTGAAGGAGCAGAACGACGGCACGGTGGTGAACGATCCCTATCGCGCGCAGGATGCGCTGCAGATCAGCACCGAGCCGGGCGTGCGCTCCGTGGTGCGCGAATCCACCCCTTCGACGCGCGAGGTCTACGATCCCTCAAGTCCCGTCGCCAATGAAAAAGGCATCGTCAACACGCCGAACGTGAACCTGGAGAAAGAGACAATCCAGCGTGTGCTGGCACGCAACGATTTTCAGGCCAACCTGAAAACCGTGCAGGCGAGTCTGAAGATGACGGACAGTCTTCTGAAAATCACCGACGAAGATCCGCGCTGAATCTACGCTACAGCTTCAACGGCGACCACCTCGGGCACATAGTGCTTGAGCATGTTCTCGATGCCGTTTTTCAGCGTAGCGGTCGAACTGGGGCAGCCCTGGCAAGAACCGTGCAACTCTAACTTCACGATGCCGTCCTTGAAATCCTTATAAACAATATCGCCACCGTCCATCGCTACGGCGGGGCGCACGCGGGTATCGATCAGTTCCTTGATCTGCTTCACGATAGGGTCTTCGTTGTCGTCCAGCTTGGTTTCAGCGTTGGCCTCGCCGTCGTTGAGCACCTTCAGGCCAGCCACGAAATGCTCCATGATCGTCGTTAGCACCGCCGGCTTGAGCGTGGACCACGCCACGTCCTCCGCCTTGGTGACAGTGATGAAATCCTCGGCCAGAAATACGCTGGTCACGTGCTCAATGCCGAACAGTGCATGCGCGAGCGGGGAACGCTTTTTTGCATCGGCCTTGTCGGTGATGGTGGCGGTGCCGGATGCCAGCACCGTGACGCCGGGCAGGAATTTCATGGTCAGCGGATTGGGGGTGTTTTCAGTCTGGATAAACATGATGATGCTCGAAAAAGGCTATTTCTTATTAAAATAGTCAGCTTTAGTCCCGAAGTCCAGGGGCGATGCCGCCTTTTTTGATCTAAACCAGCGCCTGAATCTGCTGATCCGTCAAATTTCCTGGCACGATGAGCAGGGGAATCAGCAGCCTTTTGCCGAGCTGGGCTGCCAGCTGGCTCACGATATGTCCGTGGCCGGAATCCGGATCGGCGCCGATGATCACCATGTCAGTGTCGGGATCGGATTCGGCGGCGGCGAGGATCTCGTCGGCCACCTTGCCCTCGCGGATGCTCACCACCGGCGTGATCGAGCTGCCCTTCTGCGCTTCCTCGGCACGCTCCGCGACCAGTTTCTCGCCGGCCTCGCGGTTCTCGTTGCGGATCTTATCCGCGACGGTAAGAAAGCCCTGGAACTCCTGCGGCGGCGGCACGATGTGCAGCAACTGCACTCGTCCCTGCCGTTTCACTGCCAGGGCGCAGGCGAATTTCAGCGCAATGCGTGATTCCTCGCTGGCGTTGATGCAGACAAGAAATTGCGGAGTCGTTTCGAGGGAAGACATGGTTTCCTCCTATTGTTTTCTGAAGACCCAGGCGGCGAACCACCCGGCCGCCAGCGCGAGGCCGATGGAAAGAATGCCGTAGGCATAAGGGTAGCTGTGGGCAAGGTCGTAGATGGCGGCGTCCATGCCCACTTTCGAGACTTGGATGGGGATGCTCTGCATGCCTACAAGCTGGCCGTCGTTGATGAGGTAGAACTCCGCCGTGTACGTGCCGCGCGGAATTTTCTCGGGAAAGCGGATCACGGTTTTGAACAGCGTTTCACCCATGAAGGAGATTTCGATATCCTCCGGATAAAGCATTTGTTTTGCGCGCAGGCGCCGGAAAGCTTCAATGAACTCCTGCGCCTGCAGGCTGTAGGGAAGATGAAGCTGTCCGATCTCCAGCGAGTCTAGCAGCGGCTGGGCCGGGATATCCTCCAGCCTGCGGCTGCTGGCGACGGCGTAAAATTCGGGAATGTTAAGCATCGCATGCTGCTCGACATTTACCCATACGCCAAGCCTGCGCTTCTTGCGGCGGATGACGAAATTCCGCTCCGGCCCGCGCACGACGACGATGACGTCGCCGGCCTCCTCGCGGGCGCCGAAAATCATCAGATTGGTGCCGGTGAAATAGGAGTCGATGTCGATATGGCGGATGCTGGTGTCGCCAATAATTGCCTTCGCCTGCAAGGGAAGGGGAAGCAATAGCAGAAACAGCAGCAAGGCGCGGATCACGGCGCCACCGCCAGGGAAAAGACGTCCGCCGGGCGGATGAACAGCCCCGCCGCCAGTTTGAGCGACACGGCCAGCACCAGCAGCGCCAGCATGGCGCGCAGATGCTCGGCGGGCAGGCGGCTGGCGTAGCGCGTGCCGATCTGCGCCCCCACCACCGCCCCGGCGAGCAGCAGCAGCGAGAGCACGATATCCACGCTTTGCGTGGTTACGGCCTGCAGGAAGGTCACATGGCTGGTGATGAAGATGATCTGAAACAGCGAGGTGCCAATAGCGAGCGAAGTCGGCATGCCGAGCAGGTAGATCATCGCCGGAATGAGGATGAAGCCGCCGCCGATGCCCATCAGCGACACCAGCGCCCCCGAAAGCACGCCCACCCCGAGCGGAAGCAGGGCGCTGACCTTGATGTTGGAGCGGCTGTATTCACGCTGCAAGGGCAGGCGTTCCAGCCGGGCTTTCAGGGTACTGGGTTTGGGAGCCGCCGGTTTGACGTGCAGGATGGTCCTGGCGCTTTCCATGGCCATGAGCACGCCCACGCCGCCCAGGAAGAACACGTAGCAGAGCGAGATTACCAGATCGAGATGGCCCGCGCCCTTCAGGTGCGCGAACAGCCAGACGCCGAGGCTGGCGCCGATCAGCCCGCCGGCCAGCAGGTGCTTGCCGATTAGAAAATCCACATTCTGCCGCCGCCAGTGAGCCAGGAATCCGGACACCGAGGCGGCGATGATCTGGTTGCTGGAACTTGCCACTGCCACCGAGGGAGGCACGCCCATAAATATCAGGAACGGCGTCATGATGAACCCGCCGCCCACGCCGAACATGCCGGAAAGCAGCCCCGCCACCCCGCCGAGCAGTAATAGCGCCAGCACGTTGACCGGCAGTTCGGCGATCGGCAGGTAGATGTGCATCGCGTTATTGTGTGTAGGGAGCCATGTATTGCCCTATGCCGCGCTCCAGCTCGGCATCCATCTTCTCCATCAGGTCCGTCACCAGCGCATGAAAGATTTCCTCCCTCTTCAGTACCGAGGCGTTTTCCGGAATGGTTGAGGATTGCGTGGCCATGGCATCCACCGTGGCCGAGGCCATTGTGTCACCGGTATAGAGCCGGAGCGTTACTTCCAGCCGAGCCTTCACCTCCTCCGCTTGCTGCACCTTGAAATTGGCCGCGAAGCCGCCTTCCCTAGGCAGGGCGCGGGAAGTGACGCTGGCATCCCGGATCTCTACTTTCAGCGTGTTCTTGCTGCCGGAAGCGTGCAGACGGTCCTCCACCCAGTTGCGCAGGGCTTGCGCCGGTGAAACCCGCAGATTGGTTACGGAGTGGGCGTTTCTCGACGGGCGGAAACTCTGTTCAACCTCCACGGATGCCACATTCAGGCGGATCTCCGGCTTATCGGTAAAGCGGATGTCTCCCGGAGGCGGAGAGGGCGGGGTGGAGGCGCAGCCGGAAAGCAGCAGCGAAACCCCGATAAACGAAATGAAAAACAATTGTTTATGAAAAACCGTGCGCGGCATGGAAACCATCATAACAGGTTGACGATGCAAGGTGGCTATGTTACCCCCTCACCGGTTGAATACAAGGGTTTCATGGCGCCTCAAGGAAGCATTCCCTCTCCCTGCATCAGCGTGTGCAGCATCGACGACGCGACCGGGTTTTGCCGGGGGTGTTTTCGCACCACGCAGGAAGTGGCGGAATGGCCTTACGCGGATGATGGGTGGAAGGCGGAAGTATTAAAGTGCCTGGAAGAGCGAAAAGCCGAGGACCGCAGGAAGTAAATGGCATTTTTATGTGCGCCTGAGCATCTAGGCGCGATTGCAAATATCATAAGGAGAGCGCCGTGGCGCATAAGAAAGTTCGCAAAGCCGTATTTCCCGTAGGCGGGTTGGGAACCCGCTTCCTGCCAGCCACCAAATCCATGCCCAAGGAGATGCTGCCGATCGTTGACAAGCCACTGGTGCATTACGCCTACGAAGAGGCGGTGGAAGCAGGTATTGAGCAATTCATCTTCGTGACCGGCCGCAATAAGACGTCGATCAGCAACCATTTCGACAATTCCTATGAGTTGCAGTCCGTGCTCAGTGAAAAGAACAAGCAGGTGGAGCTGGAACTCACCAAAGGCTGGATTCCCAAGCCCGGTCAGCTCATGTTCACCCGCCAACAGGAACCGATGGGATTGGGCCATGCCATCTGGTGCGCCCGCAACATGCTCGGTGACGAACCGTTCGCCGTGTTGCTCGCCGACGACATCTTCCAGTGCAAGAACCCCTGCCTCAAGCAGTTGATTCAGGCTTATGAAAAGCATGGCGGCAACCATATCTCCGTCATGGACGTACCGAAGGAACACACAAAGAGCTACGGTATTTTCGACGTGGCCTCTGACGATGGCAAAATCGTTAAGGCCAAAGGGCTTGTGGAAAAGCCGAACCCTGACAAGGCTCCCTCCACCGTGGCCGTGGCGGGGCGTTATATCCTGCAGCCAGAAATCATCGGCATTCTCGATGAGAAAGTAAGGAAGCAGGAGAGAGGCACGGGCGGCGAAATCCAGCTGACCGACGCCATGCAGCATCTCCTCGCGCAGGGACGTGATTTCTACGGCGTGCGCTTCGAAGGCAAGCGCTTTGACTGCGGCAGCAAGGAAGGTTATATCGAAGCCAATATCGCTTTCGCGCTGGAGCGCGACGATATGCGCGACGCCGTAAAGCACATGCTCAAAGCCTATGCAGGAAGTTAAACTCCCATGAAAATCGCCATGATCGGCACCGGCTATGTCGGCCTGGTTTCGGGGACGTGTTTTTCCGAATTCGGCACGCACGTAGCTTGCGTGGACAAGGACGCAAAGAAAATCGAGCGTCTTCAGAGGGGCGAGATTCCGATTTTCGAACCGGGGCTGGATGAGCTGGTGAAGCGCAATGTTGCTTCCGGCAGGCTTTCCTTTACCACCAGCCTGAAGGAGGCGCTTAAAGATGCCGAGGCCGTGTTCATCGCCGTCGGCACGCCAAGCCGGCGCGGAGACGGGCATGCCGACCTCACCTATGTTTTCGCCGCGGTTGATGAGATAGCCGATCTCCTGGATCATCCCGCGGTGATCGTCACCAAATCCACTGTGCCGGTCGGAACGGGCCAGGAAATCGCCAGGCGCCTCAAGGAACGCCGCCCCGGCATCCACTGCGATGTCGCTTCCAACCCTGAATTCCTCCGCGAAGGCTCGGCGATCGAGGATTTCATGCACCCCGACCGCGTGGTGGTGGGGGTAAATTCCGAGCGCGCCCAGGAAGTGCTTGCCAGGCTTTACCGCCCGCTGTCACAGAACGGCGTACCGGTGTTGTTTACCGAAGTGCCCACGGCGGAGCTGATCAAATACGCCGCCAACGCCTTCCTGGCCACCAAGATCACGTTCATCAACGAGATGGCTGACATCTGCGAAAAGGTAGGGGCGAATATCCGCGATGTCTCCAAAGGCATCGGCATGGACAAACGCATTGGCACCCGCTTCCTGCTTCCCGGCCCCGGCTATGGCGGTTCGTGCTTTCCCAAGGACACGTTGGCTCTGCTGCGCCTCTCGGAAGAGGCGGGCGCTCCCACCCGCATCGTCGGCGCGGTGGTGGAGGTGAACGAAGCGCGCAAAAAGAAAATGACGGAAAAGATCATCGCTGCCTGCGGCGGCTCAGTGGCCAATAAGAAGATCGCCGTATTGGGGCTTACTTTTAAGCCCAACACCGACGATATGCGCGACAGCCCGAGCCTGGTCATCGTTCCCGGGCTGCTGGAAGCCGGGGCAACGGTACATGCCTACGACCCCGAAGGCATGAAGGAGGCGAAGGCGCATTTCAAGGATAGCATCGTTTACGGCACCGACCCTTACGAGGTCATGGAAAGCGCACACGCCCTCGTGCTGCTGACCGAATGGAACCAATTCCGCAACCTCGACCTGGCGCGCGTGAAAAAATTGCTCAAGGAGCCGACCGTGGTGGACATGCGAAATGTCTACAAACGTTCCGAGATGCGTAAGGCGGGCATGGATTACAGCAGCATCGGGCGCGTGAAGCTGGTGTAATAACCTACACCGCCCCCAGTTCAGCCTGCGCCACGGCTTGCCGGTTTGCATAAACATCGGCGGACACGGCTGCTTCGTAGAGGGCCTGAGCTATAGTTGGCAACTTGTCCGGCGTGCCATAAAATCGGTGTTTTGGCCCGCTGATTTTATTGCCATCCACCGGAGATCCATACTCCATGGATATGGAGTCGCCATGCAGGCGGCTGATTAGCGCGCGATACTGCACATAGCCCTCACTATGTATGGTGCCACCATCCGTATCGATCCATGCTCCGCGATGCCAGTCTACGATATAGCGATGCAGGATATCGTCGTAATTAACGCGGAAAAAAGAGAATTGAGGATGTTCCTCGCTAAGAATATCCGCCAGCGGACGAATGGCCATGATTGCTCCCTGTTCATAAACATATTTTTTTTGTAATTTGATGCCGCTTAATCCTGTTCAAGACAAGCGAAATCTCACTGTAATGCAGGGGTAAAAAAAACCTTGCATCTTTACAAAGCCAGCGTACCTTCCCCTTTCAAGCGTACGCGGTGGGGATTTCAGGGCTTGCTACCACCTAAAAAAGAGTTCTAAGCACCGCGGTGAGAACCGTCCGGGTACGCAACAACGTTTTTTACGAGGTACCCGTGCTCGGTTCGTCCAAGAATTTCCTGTTTACCAGCGAATCCGTCTCCGAAGGCCATCCCGATAAGATCTGTGATCAGATCTCCGACAAGGTGGTGGATCTTTATCTGGCTGCAGACCCGTATGCCCGCGTGGCCTGCGAAACGCTGACCACCACCAACCGCGTCGTGATCGCGGGCGAGGTGCGCGGCCCGGCTTCCGTGGTAAAGGAAATCGAGGAAAAGACGCGCGAAGTCATCAAGGAAATCGGCTACGAGCAGGACGGTTTCCATTGGAAGAACGCGAAAGTCGAAATCCTGCTGCACGAGCAGTCGAGCGACATCGCCCAGGGCGTGGACGCCGCAGGCTCCAAGGATGAGGGCGCCGGCGACCAGGGCATCATGTTCGGTTACGCCTGCAACGAAACCGAGGCGCTGACGCTCATGCCCGCGCCGATCCATTATGCCAACCGCATCCTGCGCGGCCTTTCCGACACCCGCCACGGCGGCAACAAGGATCTGCTGCCCGATGCCAAGAGCCAGGTGACTCTGCAATACGAAAACGGCAAGCCCGTGCGCGCAACCTCGGTTGTGGTGTCGACGCAGCACCGCGAAGGGGTGGACCAGAAGCAGTTGCGCGAAGTCGTGCGCGAGCACGTGCTGGCCGCTCTGCCCGAAGGCTGGATGTGCCCGGAAAAAGAATTCTACGTGAACCCCACCGGCAATTTTGTGATCGGCGGGCCGGACGGCGATTGCGGCCTCACGGGCCGTAAGATCATCGTGGATACCTACGGCGGCGCGGCCCCCCACGGCGGCGGTGCATTCTCCGGCAAGGATCCGACGAAAGTAGACCGCTCTGCCGCCTATGCCGCGCGCTACCTGGCGAAGAATGTGGTCGGCGCCGGTCTGGCGGATCGCTGCACCATCCAGCTTGCCTACGCGATCGGCGTGTCCAAGCCGCTCTCCTTCTATATTTCCACCCAGGGCACCGGCAAGGTGGACGAGGAAAAGCTGGCCAAGCGCCTCCAGGAAATGGTCAACCTGACGCCCCGCGGCATCCGCGAGCATCTGGGCCTCAACAAGCCGATCTACAGCCGCACCGCTTCCTACGGCCATTTCGGCCGCAAGCCCGGCACGGACGGATCCTTCTCCTGGGAGAAGCTCGACCTGGTGGACGCGCTCCGCTCCGAGTTCGGCGTGAGCAAGGTGAAAGAACCGGCTTAAGGCCTTTTGCGGCGGACATGACGGAAAACACCGCGCATCACCGTCCCATCGTCACCTACGGGCGCCGTCTTGGCCGGCCGCTGAAGGATCCCCAGCAGCTTCTCCTTGAAGAAGCCCTGCCGCGTTACCGCTTCGATGCATCGGAGATCGGCAAGCAGCCGCTCTGGCTGGAAATTGGCTTCGGCGGAGGTGAGCATCTGCATGGCGTGGCAAAGGCGAACCCTCATGCGCTATGCATTGGCTGCGAACCTTACATCAACGGTGTGGTAAGCCTGCTTCAGCATTTGAAACGCGAGCCTTTGCCCAATGTGCGCGTGGTAGGGGAGGACGTGCGACCTTTGCTGGAAAGCCTGCCGGATGCTTCGTTGGATAAGGTATTCATCCTGTTTCCTGACCCTTGGCCCAAGGTGCGGCACCACAAGCGGCGCATTATAGGCCCGGAAACGCTGGGCATTCTGCAACGGGTCATGAAACCTGGCGCTGTGCTGGAGGTGGCCACCGACGACATGGACTATGCCGAATGGATTTTGGCCCATGTTACGGCACACCCTGCCTTCGACTGGCGGGTTTCCTCTAAAAAAGACTGGGAAAACCCTCCCTTAGGCTGGGTTCAGACCCGTTATGAGGCCAAAGCCCTGGCCCAGGGAAAGCGCCCATTTTATTACGTTTTTTGGCGCAAAAAAACCTTGTAAACCCTGACCTTTTTCGTTATAGTGCAACCAAAGGTGGGCCGAGCCCGCCTTTTTTGTTTGCCTTTTCAAAGAGCCTGAATGATCGCCGATTCGCCGCTGGAAAAGAAAATCGAAGCCCTGGTTGCCCCGACGCTGGACGCCATGGGTTACGCGCTCGTGCGCGTGAAGATGAGCGGTGGCCGCACCAGCCCCACGGTGCAGATCATGGCCGAGCGCCAGCCGGACGTATCGGGCAATATTTACGACATCAACCTCGACGACTGCACTGAAATCAGCCACGCGCTTTCCGCGTTGCTCGACATTGAAGACCCCATTGAGGGCGAATACCGGCTGGAGATCAGCTCGCCCGGCATCGACCGTCCGCTTACCCGTCCCAGCGACTTCGCTCGCTTCGCCGGGCACGACATCACCTTGGAAGCGCGCGCTCCCCTTGAGGGCCGCCGGCGCTTCCGGGGCATTCTCGAAGGCATCAGCCAGGGCAAGGTGCGGCTGGATGTCGAAGGGACGCTCTATGAGATTCCCGCGGATAACGTGCAAAGCGCCAAGATCGTAATGACCGACGCGCTGATCGCCGCGGAGCTGAAAAAACGCAAACTTCAACCCGAAACGACGGAAAACGAGTAAGGAACACCACCATGAGCTACGCTACGATGGGCAACGCCGAAATCCTCCAGATCGCCGACGCGGTATCGCGCGAAAAAGGCATCTCCAAGGAATCCGTGCTGGACGCGATGGAGCAGGCCATCCAGATTGCTGGCCGCCGTAAATATGGCCACGAGCAGAACATCAAGGCCGAGATCAACCCCAAGACCGGCGAGATCCACCTGTTCCGCCTGCGCGAAGTCGTGGAGAACCCCGAAGATTTCGCCCTCCAGACCACCGTGGACGTGGCGAAGAAAAACCATCCCGACGTAAAAATCGGCGACATCGTGAAGGACCCGCTGCCTCCGATCGATTTTGGCCGCATCGCCGCGCAGACCGCGAAGCAGGTGATCGTGCAGAAGGTGCGTGATGCCGAGCGCGACGTGCAGTTCGAGGAATACAAGGATCGCGTGGGCGAAGTCATCCACGGCACGGTCAAACGCGTGGAATACGGCAACGTGACGGTCGATCTCGGCCGCACCGAGGCGACGCTGCGCAAGGACCAGATTATTCCCCGCGAAAACTTCAAGCAGAATGATCGCGTGCGCGCCTATATCTACGACGTGCGCCGTGAGAAAAGCGGTCCGCAGATTTTCCTCTCCCGTACGCATCCTGGCTTCATGGCGAAGCTTTTTGCTCAGGAAGTTCCTGAGATCTATGACGGCGTCATCGAAATCAAGGCGGTCGCGCGCGACCCAGGTTCCCGCGCCAAGATCGCGGTGGTGTCGAGGGATTCGGGCATCGACCCCATCGGCTCCTGCGTCGGCGTGCGCGGTTCGCGCGTGCAGGCCGTGGTCAACGAGCTTCAGGGCGAGAAGGTGGATATCATTCCCTGGTCGCATGATACCGCGACCTTTGTCATCAACGCGCTCACTCCCGCCGACGCCACCAAGGTGGTGATCGACGAGGCGGCGCACCGCATCGAAGTCGTGGTGCCGGAGGAGCAGCTCTCGCTCGCCATTGGACGCCGCGGCCAGAACGCGCGCCTGGCTTCGCAGCTAGTGGGTTGGAATATCGACGTGATGACCGAGGAAGAAGAATCCAAGCGTCGCGCCGAGGAATTCAAGTTCAGCTCCGAGCTATTCATTGAAGCGCTTGACGTAGAAGAGGTCATTGCCCAGTTGCTGGTGGCCGAAGGCTTCACTTCGATCGAAGAAATCGCCGGCGTTGAGCTGCGCGAACTGGCTTCCATCGAAGGCTTCGATGAAGACGTCGCCGCCGAGCTGCAGCGCCGCGCTTCCGAGTTCCTCGAGCGCAAGGTGAAAGAAGAAGAAAGCAAGCTCAAGGAGCTGGGCGTGGAAGACGCGCTGCTCGAGCTGGACGGCATCACGTCGAAGATTGCGATCGCGCTTGGCGAAAAGGGCGTTAAAACCCTCGACGATCTTGGTGATCTGGCAACGGACGAGTTCAGCGAGCTGGTGCCCGATTCCGGCCTCACCCAGCATCAGGTGCAGGAGCTGATCATGGCTGCCCGCGCCCACTGGTTCGAGGACGAATCCAAAGCCCAGAACGGGTAAGGGGTATGCACCGCCATGTCCCAACCCGCTTCCATCAAGGATACGCCGGAGCGCCGCTGCATCGTCACCGGGGATAGTTTCCTGAAGGATGACATGCTGCGCTTCGTACTGGGGCCGGGGCAGCGCATTTATCCAGATCTTGCGGGCAAACTGCCTGGCAAAGGCATCTGGGTGAAGGCGGAGAAATCCCTGGTCGAGCAGGCGGTGAAGAAAAACCTGTTCACCCGCGCCGCCCGGATAAAAACCGTGATAGAATCGGGTTTTTCTGAGCAAATAGGTACGCTTATGCGCCAGCAGCTGCTGCAGATGATTGGCATGCTGCGCAAAAGCGGGCAGCTGGTCAGCGGCTTCGAGAAAGTGAAGGAAACACTGGAGGCAGGAAAGGCAGATATGTTGATCCAGGCCTCCGAC